>JAEYOU010000548.1 GCA_023411405.1 Pseudomonadota bacterium
GCGTGGAGCTCGCGGCGCGCCTCCTCGGGGAGGCGCTCGATGGCCAGGGCCTGGACCGCGCGCATCGCCTCCACCTGCGCGACCCCCAGCTCCGAGGCGGAGAGCTGGTTGGGGATGCGGCCGCCGAACACGCCGTCCGTGATCGACAGGATGCGCGTGAGCAACCAGAGGCCGCCCACGAGGTCCAGCGAGAGCAGGCCCGTGACGAGCACCAGCGTGACGACGATCCGGGTCCCGATGCGGAGCTTGCCGAACACGACTCCTCCTCTTCGGTGGGGAGCTCCACGGACGGGCGGACCGGACCCGGCGTACGACACCAGCCGGGCGCGGCTGTCCGCGCACGGAGACGGTGCCGGAGCACGCGCGATGCCATGCCACGTGGTTCACGGTCGGACCGTTGAATCTCGTGGGATCACGCGGTGGCGCAGGCCCCCTCCTGCGGTGATGCACCGTGCACCCGGTGTCGGCTCGCACCCTGCGGCCGGACCGGCGAGAATGCGGCCCGGCCGCCGGAGCGCACGCCGGCCCCGCAGGCGAAGGAGGACGGCATGGACGTGGCGGCTGCCCCGCGCAAGGACTTCGACGTGGTGGTGATCGGCTCGGGGATCGGCGGGCTCGTGGCCGGGGCGCTCCTGGCGCGGCTGGAGCGGCGGCGGATCCTGGTGCTCGAGCGGCACTACCGGGCCGGCGGGTTCACGCACACGTTCGGCCGGCCCGGCGGGTTCACCTGGGACGTGGGGGTGCACTACGTCGGCACGGAGGTCGTGACGGAGGGCGACACCTGCGATCTCTTCCGCGTCGCGGGCGGCGGGGCGCTCGAGTGGAACCCTCTCCCGGAGACCTTCGAGCGGCTCCACTTCCCCGGGTTCGCGTTCGAGATGCGCGCCGGCCGGGAGAACCTCCTCGAGGATCTCGCCCGCGCGTTCCCCGCCGAGGCGTCGAACGTCCGCGCCTGGCTCGACGACGTCGATCGCGCGATGAGCCTGTTGCCCCTCCGCGTCCTGCGAGACGCCCTCCCGGCGGCGGCGCGCTGGGGGATCGACGCCGTCGCCGCCCGCCGCAGCAGGCTCGCCGACATGCCCACCGGCGTGTACCTCGCCCGCCGTTTCCAGGACCCGCGCCTGCGCGCGATCGCGGGCGCGCGCTGGGTCGACTACGGCCTGCCGCCTGCCCGGAGCGCGTTCCTCGCCCACGGGGTCATCACCCGCCACTACCTCGACGGCGCGGTCTACCCGGTCGGCTCGGCGGCGAGCCTCCTCGAGGCGATGCAGCGCACCATCGAGACCGCGGAGGGCGAGGTCCGCGTCCGGGCCGAGGTCGAGCGGATCCTCGTCGAGCGCGGGCGCGCCATCGGCGTGCGGCTCCGGGGCGGCGAGGAGATCCTGGCGCCGGCGATCGTCTCCGACGCCGGCGCGCGCAACACCTACCTCCGGCTCCTCCCGGAGGACGCCCCGGTGCCGTTCCGCCGCGCGCTCGCCGCCATGCCACCGGGCGCGGCGTTCGCGACGCTCTACCTCGGCCTCTCGGCGTCGGCCGCGACGCTCGGCGCGCGCGGCGAGAACATCTGGTTCCACCGCGGCCTCGACCACGACGCCGACTGGGTCGACCGGGGCCGGCTCCTGGACGGCGTCGTCACCCAGGGGTTCCTCTCGTTCCCGTCGATCAAGGACCCGCGCGCGTCGGCGCACACGGCGGAGATCGTCGTCCCGATCGATCCCGCGGCCTTCGCCCGCTGGGAAGGGACGCGCTGGATGAACCGGGGCGCGGCCTACGAGGCGCTGAAGGAGCGCATCGCCGATGCGCTCCTCGCCACGGCGGAGGAGCACCTCCCCGGCCTCAGCGGGCTCGTGGTCCACCGCGAGCTCTCCACCCCCCTGTCGACCGCGCACTTCACCGCCCACCCGGCGGGCGAGTCCTACGGCGTCCCCGCCCTCGCCGGCGCGCTCCAGCAGCCCTGGCGCACCGCGCGGACCCCGATCCGCGGGCTCCACCTCGCCGGCGCGGACGCGCTCCTCCTCGGCGTCGTGGGCGCGGGCATGGGCGGCCTCGCCGCGGCGCTGCGGATCGCCGGGCCGGCGCTCATGCGCCGGCTCGCGCGGGAGTCGAAGCGGATCGCCGCCGAGACCGTCGCCGCTCGTGCTTCGACAGGCTCGGCACGAGCGGTCTGAGAGGAGCCGCTCACCGGATCTCACGGGGGCTGCGCCCCCGCCCCACGCTCATCCGAATCAGTCGGGCTTCACCCCCGCCGATCGCGCGTGCGCGCTCACCGCACCGGAGCCGAGCCGGAGCGGCGGGGCCTCGGGGCGCCGGAGCAGGGCGTTCAGGAGCGGTTCGGGCATCGCCGCCGGGGCGGCGCGCTCGCCCCTCCGCTGCAGCCAGACGCCCCCGAGCCTCCCCACGGCGATCTTCGTCTCCGCGCTGCCGGCGTTGCTCCGGAAGAACGAGGACTCCAGGTCGATCCCGGCCTCGTGGACGCGCCGGACGCGGAGCTTGACGCGGATGTCGTCGAACGGCATCGCCTCGCGCAGGAAGGTCATGGACGCTCCGGTACAGACCAGGTCGCCTTCGGGCCTCGTCCCTTCGGCCAGCCCCGGGACCGCGCGATGGAGGAAGCGGTCCAGGACGCGGCTCTGCCAGACGGGATAGTTGGCGAAGTAGATGTTGCCCACCAGGTTCGCGTCCACCAGGCTGGTCGGGAACGTGGCCTCGGCGAGGACGTCGGACGGAGCGTCGACCTCGTCCGTGGCGTACAGGATCGTCCCCCGGTCGATCCCGGACAGGCTCCCGGGCGGCGGCGGCGGCGCCAGGGTCGCAGGCGCGTGCGGCACGGGCAGCATCCGGCCGAGGAAGCGCTCCATGTACGGCGGGAAGTCGATCGGCTCCACGGTGTCGGGGCCGAGCATGCGCACCCACGTCGCGGCCATCTCGCCGGACGCCACGAGCCGCGCCGGGCGCTCCGGCAGGAGCTTCGAGAACTCGAACCGGGCGACGACGCGCGACCGCGTCCGCTCCGACACGTGCATCTTGATCTCGACCACGTCGCCGGCGAGGAGCTCGCCGTGGATCGTGACCGAGGCGGAGTTCGTCACCGCCCCACGCCGGCCGGAGCTGAACTCGGGGACCATCTCGCCGAAGCACTCGCCCATCGCCAGCTCGCGCGCCTTCCCCAGCCAGAGCAGGAAGTGCGTGTGGTGGACGCGCCGTGCCAGCGTGGACGCCTCGCGGAAGGACACGGGGACCGTCATCCGGTGCACCACCCGGTCGCCCTCCCGGGTGAACTCCGGCTCGGGCGGCGAGCGCAGAGGCAGGCGGATGAGCCTGCCCCGGAGCGAGCGGGGGGCCTGGGGGGGCGCGAGCGAAGCGAGTGCCCACCCAGCGAGATCGCCCGAGCGCAGGGGCAGGCGGATGAGCCTGCCCCGGAGCGAGCGGGGGGCCTGGGGGGGCGCGAGCGAAGCGAGTGCCCACCCAGCGAGATCGCCCGAGCGCAGGG
>JAEYOU010000690.1 GCA_023411405.1 Pseudomonadota bacterium
CGCTCAAGCTGTTGCGTGCTCTCTTTGGCCCGCCTGCCTTCCCATTTGCCGTGCCAGACCTCGCCGTCATAGCTCACCCGGTTTGCCAGGATGTGAACATGATCATGCTCTTTGTCTTTGTGCCGAAAAAGCGCGTACTGGTGCCGCTCCGGGTCAAGACCCAGGTTCTGCAAATGCTTCTCGGAAATCTCGCGCCACTGCTCGTCGCTCAGCCTTTCACCGGGAGGCAGGGACAGCGAGCAATGCCAGACGGGGCGCTCTATGTCCTGCCGTTCGGCGCGGATCGCGCCGAACTCGCTTGAAAGCTCCTCAGCATTGCGCCCGGCCATGTTCCCGCCGATTAATTCCGCGCCGTCCTTCTCGGACAAGTAGCGTCCGGCGCCTGCAAAGCCGCTGCCCCGGCTAATTTTTGCAATCATCGGCCAAGCCCATGCTCTTGCGGATCGCCGAGACAATTTCGTCAGCGGTTTTGCCAGCCCTCACCAGCTCGCGCAGTTCGTTTTTTTCCTCCTCGGTGAGGGGCAAGCCTTCAATCTTTGAGGATTCAAATCCAAACTCAAGCCTGCGTAGCCTTCTCTCTATTTCTTCCTTGGTCAGAACAGGGCCTAGAATGCGCTCTTTTCCTGTACTCCAGTCAAAGGTCACATGTTCAAGCCGTCCGTCCGGGTGCTTCTTGATAATCAGGCCTGTCTCGTCGCCTGTTTCGCTGTAGTAAATCGGGATTCCTCGGTCTAAAAGCTCTTGTACTTGTTCCTGAAATCTCGCCTGTATTTCCTGGTCCTCGTATCGATCTAAAACCATGGTAGCCATCCCTTGCGTTTAACCTGGCTCTCTTGCGGCTCGTCTTCGCCCTCTCCGCCCCGAAGCTCCAGGCGTAGAGTCATGACCTGGCTACGGAGTTCTTCCAGTTCTGCGGGCTTGATCTTCACGACCTTTCCCGCGTGGGCTGCGGCTATAAGCTGGTTCAAGTTTCCGGCGAGTCTAGCCAGCTTTTCCCAGGCCTTCCGGTTGATCTCTGGCACAATTCTCGGCTCTCGACCAAGGGCCGCTTCCCTAAACCATGCCCCAAGCCGAAGCCTTGTGGCCTTGGCTCTAGCCTCGGCCTTCCCTAGCTCCTCGTCCGTGAGTCGAAACCCTACCCGGTGCGTCCGCTTTTCCTCGTCCGGCTTCGGGGTCGGACCTGTCTTTCTAGACATGCGCCTCCCTGAAAATTACCTCACAGCCAAAAGTGGGACCCTCACAGCAAGAAATGAAACCCTCACAAGAAATAAAAAGGTTCTCACAGCAAGAAATAAAGCCCTTACAGAAAACAAAGGGGCCCTCACACCTCCAACAATAATTTGCCACACCCATTTTTGAGTTTGCCACGTCCGAAAAACGGCTTGCCACACCCCCAAAAGCCACTTGCCACGCCCGAAAAACGGCTTGCCACAACTGTTTTTGCCTTTGCCACGTTTTGCCACGCCTTCCAGGCGTGGCCGGGTCCAGGGCGCAGCCCTGGCAAGGTGAGCGAGACCAAGCGTAGCGCGGGCCGCGTTAACTTCGCTAGCGAAGTTACACCTTGCTCCTACTATTCTCCGAAGGCCTTTTACCGCACCACTTTGAGAACCGCAAATCGCGCGCCAGAAGTTAGAAGCGGCGGTGACGAGAGCCATGGAGACCACGGCCATCCCCTCCCCTAGACACCTGCGCCCAGGGGGAACTAGTTCTAGTTGTTACTGTCTAACTTTGGTGCTGGTTACAATGGTTATTGTTTTACTAGCCACAGCCGACTAGGGCCTCGAGACAATAACGTCCCGTGGCCCCAGTCATGTGCGTCCCCTGGCCTTGCTCTAGAAGCCCTTCCCGTACCAAGAATTTCCAAATAGATTACGCGCAAAAGGAGTGCCGTTATGACCAAGCTGAAAGCGAATACCTCTAAGGTTATCAAGCTACCTGCCGAGGACAAAAACAAATCTGAACGAAAATGGGGCAAGAAGGTGATGAAACTTGGCTTTAACGTCCTGCCGTCGCTCCTCTTTGAGGCTCAGCAACGCTTAGGACTTAACGCAACTCAATGGGCTGTCCTGCTCCACTTGACGGATTTTTGGTGGGAATCAGAAAGAAAGCCCTACCCATCAAAACAGCTACTGAGCGAGCGATTGAACCTTACCCCCAGACATATCCAAAGGATCATCAGTGAGCTGGAAAGCGCGGGCTTAGTGCAGCGCGAGGCTCGCTACAGCCCAAATAGGGGCAGGACTACCAACTCCTACGATTTGAGCGGCCTTGTGAGAAGACTTGGAGAATTTGAACCCGATTTTAGAATTGCAAAGGAAGAAGCAAAAGCTGCCCGTAAAAGAGCGGCCACTCCGATTGGCAAGCGAGATAGCAGGGGGTAATGGCGTGAGCTTATGGGAATTCGTAGCGGCACTTGTCGTCCAGTTTTTAGCCGGACTTCTGGTGGTCCTGGTGACACCTGTCATAAAAAAATGGGCTGGGCGGAAGAGGACTTAGTGAAGCTTATCTCCTGGCAGGCAAAGCGAGAAGCGGCGTGGTTCCTCGTTTCCGAGGCCCACGAGGGATCAAAACCTAGTTTTTGGGGGTCAAACCCTAGTCTCTCGGGTTCAGAGCATAGCCTTAGGACAATCTCTAGCCTATTTCAAAATTAAGTAGCTTTAATTTATATTCTTTTTTCTTATTTTTGAGGTCAGAACTTAGTCACAAACTTTAACAAAACCTATAGTCAGGCGACACAGAAACCGTGCATTTGAGGTTTACAGCGCCTGAGGACCTCATCCTTCTTGCTGGCTACGGAGACGACAAAGCCTCGCAGGGCGAGCTTGAGAGCCAGGGTGCTCTGCCAGCAGTAGTTGTAGGACAGGGTTTCCTTTGTCCATCTGATGAAATACTCGCAGGCATTCATCTGCGGGGAGTAGGCCGGCAGGCGATGCTCGCGGATCCTGCTGGCTTTGATCTCGTCCCTCACGGATTGGCCCTTGTGCCAAGGCGCATTGTCCCAGACCATGTCGATGCGCACGCCGGGCAGGCTCCGCCTGAGCTTTTTCAGGAACCTGGCTGTGGTCTTCTGGTCGAAATGCTTGACCTGCATGGTGATTACCTTGCCCTTGGGGCGCATCACGGCCGCATAGAAGAGCGTCTTTTTTTCCCAGGCGAGGAGGAGGCTACCTCCGCCTGCAGACCTTTTCTGAACCAGCCTTTTCGCGGTAGCGCTTCCTGCCAGATCTGCCCCTGATCCACATAGGCCGTCACCGCGCGCGGAGAGCGCTCCCGCTCCAGTGCCGCAAGCTTTTGCGCAAAGTCCCTCTGCTGCTGCGGATTGGCTTTCGTGAGCCTCTTCAGCGGAATTTTGTGCCGGTACCCCAGAAGGTGCAGGTACTGCCTGGCCGTCTCTTCACTGACCCTTTTGCCAAAGTGCTTGGCTATGAAGGCCGCGGCCAGCTTGGCCGTCCAGCGGCCGGTCCTCAGCCCCGCTTCCCGGGGATGGCGGGAAACCATTTGGTCAAGCTGCGCCAGCTCCTGGTCGGTCAGGATTCTGCCCGGATTGCCTTTCCAGCCGGAGACAAGCCCCTGCACGCCGTCTGCGTTGAACCTCTTGATCCACTCGGCGAGAATGTTTCTATGCCTGCCGATCTTGCCGGCCACGCTTTTCCTGGGCTCGCCGGAAGCAACCAGCGCCAAGGCCAACAGCCGCTCCCGGAGATGTTTGTCCTGGGCCTGCAAGGCTTTCCTCAACAACGATTGCGAGGTCTCACCCCATTTCGGGTCGATTTGCAGCATCTGGACGCCTCCTTGAGACGGGATTGCGTCCAGCATAGCTTTTAGAGGCAGTCTTTCAAGACTGGAACACTATAGTTTTTTGGGGGTCAAACCCGAGTCTCTCGGGTTCAAAACCTGTAGCGCGGGGCAGAGCTAGGCGGCACAGGCTCTAGCTTTTAGGCTTTCGGAGGGATCATAACCTAGTCCCTCAAACTCTCTTTTCAGTCTGACTTCTTCTGCTTCTTGTCCCGGCGCTCTTGCCAAAGCAGAAAAAGCATTAGAAGTGGCTTCATAAGCCATTGAGCAACCAGGCCTAATCCAAAAATATCTTTCGCGCTAAGGGAATTATGTAGGACCATAGATCAATTTACGAAGCTGACCATAAAAGGCATCGGCCCCATCTCGATATACGCTAGGAAAAATAGAAATGCTCTGCGTCAGCCAATAAGTATTGGCATCAAGCCATCTGATGGTTTCGAGCACCGAGTTATGAACGGAAAGAAGATTGCTTCTGTTAAATATTGGCTCGTGGTGGAATATCCTATTTCGAAGCTCCCTTATATCCTTAAGCCTGTCATAAATAGGCTGTCTCCTTACAAAGCTCTTAGGTGCATCAGAGAATATTTTAGACAAGCATGGATGGAACAAAGATTGATCGTAATGACGTACAAAAAGGTTATTCCAGAATCCAAATCCCAACTCTGAAATTATCCTCCCCTCACTTGGAACAAAACCTGGTCCATGCCTACTGACTATATAGCTGCGCGTCCTTGCCACTTCGCTTAATTCATGGCCTCTCATCATAGATTGGTCATCAAACCAGTATGCATTTCCATATTTATTGAAAACTGCTGCATAAATTTTGTTTCTAAGAACAATCTCTAAATTGTGCAGAGCAGGATAAAAGCTCTCGCAAAGGCGCATATTCCAGAGATATCTAAGCATTATATCAAAGTTTGAGTCCAGCGCGTGCAGACGGTAACTAGAAAGTCGTTCTTCTGAAAAGCACTCGCTCCACGAAAGAAAAAAAATGTCTTGCAAACACGCCCCCTGAACCTTATTTTATAGCCGTGGTCCCCGGAGAGTCCTCTCCTAGCTTCGGGCTAGTGATGACGCCGGGGTTACGATGATGAAGGCCCCGCTATCAAAGCGGGGCTTTTTTATCCTCAAGACCGACCAGAAGCAACCACGTCCTCTCCCAGAAACGGAAGCGATTTTAAGTCGGCCAGGGGCGACCCTGGGCTTATGAAGCCAGTTAAAGCTCAAATAAGACAATACTTATCAAGGTGTAAGCGATCACGCCTTTATACCAAACTCTAAGTTTCATCTACAACGTGGAGCAGGTCCTGCTTCGACTATTCTTCCTTTATCATTCTCGATGAATATACGGCTTCCGTCTGGATATTCTCGGACTAAGGCATTATCCAGCGTTGTTTCCCTATATGTAACAGGTATGCCTTGCTTCAAAAGGCTATCGACCTCTTCGGAAAATTGCTTTTGTATTTCTAAATCTTCCAATTCAAACATTTTATCCCTTAAAACCTTTGTCTTTCCGGTGTTTTCTCTCTTCATGTCGTAGATAAAACAACGCGCCTATCATGACTAAAACGGCCATGGTGTAAGCTATCATGTCTCGGCCCTCTGGTTCAAAACCTGTAAGCCTTCTGGTTCTTCATGGCTTGCGCTCTTTTTTGTCCAGATAATTCAGAAAGGCCGCAAAGATACAGAGCGCGGCCAAGATTACAAAGACCCCAATAAGTCCAATGGGGTTGAGATGCAGGCTCAAGACAATGTTTACAGGCTCAGTCATTTTTACGCTCCAGAGGCCTTTTTAGGCCTCTTTTAGCTCTTGCCCGCCTTCTTATCGAATTTCAAGCCAGACGTGATTTTGGGGCTTTTTCTGGCCTTCTCCGATGTCTTGCGGAGATGGGGCGGCAGCCCCAGTATATACCTGCCTTGCGCTTATCCGGTGTTACTCCTTGGGCTTACCCAGCTTGATCCAGTGCAGGCGCAGTGTGCGCGCCTTGGCGTCCGGCTGCATCCTGCTTGGGTCCTTGTAGCCGGGGGCAGCAGCCAGGATAGTCCGCTCCTGCTCCGGGTCAAGCCGCGCAAGCCAGGCCTCGAGCCAGGACGCTTCCATGCGCTCCCTGGCCTCCTTAGCCTGCTTGGCCGAGGCTTCGGCATCCTTGGCGGCCCGCTCCTCCGGGGTCAGCCACCCGGACGGGCGATCAAAGTAGCCGTCGCGCATCAATGGCGCGTAGACGTAAGCCAAGGGCTTGTCCACGGTCTTGCCTGCCATCTTTTCCAGGCCCAGGCCAACGGCCGCGTCCGCGTGGTCCAAGCCCACTAGGAGCTGGTCCAAGGACTTGCCGGCGGCTTGGCGCTTGCGGGTCACCTCGCGCGCCTTGGCCACCCCGAAGCCGATGGATTCCAGGTGTGGCCAGAAGGCTGCGAAGTCCTCCGGCTTCATTCCTTCTAGCCGCTCTGCTATTGTCAGAAAGTCTTCGTCTTTCTTTCTTTCTAAGAGGGGTTCTGATCGGTCTCTTACCCGGTCACTTGCCCGCTCGTCCGTCCGGTGGATTGATCGGTCGCCAGTGCGGTTATCTGTCCGGATAATAGACCGGGGGATTGACCGGGCAAGTAAGATGCCGGCCTCGGTCAGCTCGCAGCGCAGCCCCTGGCGCGCGTCCTGCCGGCCCTTGGAGAAGCGGAGCAGCCCCTTGCGGGAGAGCTGCTTGACCTGGCCACGCGCCGCCTCATCAGACTTTAGCCCCGTTGCCTCGGCTATCTCTCTGCACATGATCAGCGCCCCCCCCAGGCCATACAGAAAGCATAGCACATCACGCTGCTTCTGGGTCAGCGTCCGGTAATCAGATCGGTCAATCGTCCGGTCGTCGGTGCGGCTGTCTGTCCGGTCGTCGGTGCGGCTGTCTGTCCGGTCGTCTGACCGGACTTCTGTCCGGACATCTGCCCGGACGGATGCAGATGACCGGTCATCTGACCGGACTTCTACCCGGACATCTGCATGGTCATTTGACCGGTCGGGCGTCCGGTCGTCTGTGCGGGTAGGCGGCGCGCAAGTCTCGACCGGAGCCGCTGGAGCAAAAGCCGGGGCCTCCTGCCAAGTCTCGGGTTCTTGCGCCGCAGCTGACACATCGTCATTCCGTTGGACGGCGTGCTTTCCCAGGCGCGCCAGGCGATCCTTTGCGCTCCCGCCGGAAAGGGCGGCCAGGGAAGCGCGCATATCGTCCTGGTAGGTGGACTTTGCCATGGGTCAATCTCCCTAAACGGCTTCCGCTTCCGGCTCATCTTCGGTTGTCTCGACGTAGGGCAGGCCCTGACACCGTGCCATGACCTCGGTCGCCAGAGACTTGTAGGCCTTCGCGCCCCTGGATTTTGGCTCATGCTCGAATACGGACTTTCCGGCGGTGTTGGCCCGGGAAATAGCGGCATTAGTGTGGATGCGGGTCCGGAAGGTGTTTTCGACTCCGAACATGGTGACAACGGCTTCGGCCACTCGCTGGTCCGCGTTGCGCCGCGCGTCCATGCGGGTCACAAGCGAGCCCAACAGCCGTATGCCTGGATTCTCCAGCTCCGTTATCACCTCGACGGTAGCCAGCAGATTGTCCACCCCAGCCAAGGCGTATTTGCTCTCGGTCTCGATGGGCACAATGTAAAAGTCAGATATGTTTAAGGCGTTGACGAGGAACACCCCGTCCAGGCTGGGCGGGCAGTCTATGACGATGATGTCCCAGCGCTCCCGCGCGTCCTGGAGCTTGTAGCGGAAGCAACTGGCACGGCGGGAGTCGTTCGGACCGAGTTTCATTCCCAGAGTGGCGGCCTGGATGTTCGCCGGGATCAGGTCCACGCCTTTGTACTTGCTCGGCTGTGCGGCCCTGGAGAAGTTGATTTCCTTTTCCAGGAACACGTCCGCAATGGTGGTCTCGGCCTCGTGTGGGGGCAGCCTGCCCAGGCTCATGGATGCGTTTCCCTGAGGATCAGCATCCACCACAAGTACGCGCTGCTCGTGGTAGGCGGCCAGTGCGTGAGCTAAGTTCACCACCGTGGTTGTCTTGCCCACGCCTCCCTTATGATTGCAGATAGAGATGATGAACGCCACGCAATAACCTCCTGGATTGCATTTATGGATCACATACGCCGGGGATTTAGATTTAGCAACGGTTTTGTAGGATAGCTTGCCATGGCAAAAAGGAGAACAAACCTGGCCTTGATGGGGACATTCGACAAATATCAGGCGTGGCAAGGCTTCGTAGTCACTGAAACTTTCTATATGGCTTACCTTGCGTATGAATTTGCATCATTTCAATGTGTCATACGTGCTCTGCCAGGGCGGCATAGATTGTCTGCCGGCTCACGGCGTACTCCTTTGCCAAGCCCACCTTGGATTCGCCGGCTGCGGCTCGAGCGCGGATCTGCGTCACCTGGTCTAGGGTGAGGGCCGCCTTGCGACCCAGGTGCTTGCCCCTTGCCCTGGCCGCCGCGATGCCCTCGCGCTGCCGCTCCCGGATGAGGGATCTTTCGAACTCGGCAAAAGCGCCCATCATGTGGAGTATGAGCTTTTGCATGGGCGCATCCTCGCCGGTAAAAGTCAGGCCTTCCTTGTGAAAACGAAGCGTGACGCCCTTTGCGCTCAGAGTTTTCACGAGCTGCTGTAGGTCGGCGAGGTTGCGCGCCAGGCGGTCAATTGAGTGGACGTGCAGAGTGTCGCCCTTGCGCGCGTACTTCAGTGTCTCTTGCAGGATTGGCCGTCCGGCATCCTTGGCGCTGGCTTTTTCCTCAAAGCGCTGGTCGAGGTAGACGCCTTCGAGTTGGCGGCTTGTATTCTGGTCAAAGCTCGATACCCGGATGTAACCGAGTTGCTGCCCCTTCAGCTCCATGTCCTCTTCTCCATGTAGTGATTGTTTGGAAAGTCCATAGAGTTAGCTAGACATCATGTCAAACTATCAAAACATGACCTTTGTTGACATGGTGAAGAGCCCTTTTTCGAGGCGTCCGATATGCGACAAACAAGGTGTACCTTTTTTACTTACCGAGAGGGGCTTTCGGAACTGTTAACGCTAGGCGTATAGAAATAAGATTATTGATATTTTTTTTATTGAGCGATAGATTTCTTGAAACGAAAACGTATTTTTGAGCAGTCGAGCGCTTAGAAACATTTTTAAATGCAAGCACGATTAAGCCAATCTGTTCAGAATATGTTTATATTTTAATGTGACGTCTGTTTTAAATTATTATTGTATCATAGTTAGTAATTACATGAGGACATCATGGGCACAATAAATTTACACTACGATGGTGAATTTGTAGTTAATAACAAAATTAGCTTAATGGTGCTTTCAAGAAGTCTTGATGGAATGCAGAGCGCACTAAATAGAGCGTACTTGGATTTAAAATATAAAGATGGGGTGTGGAAATGGGCCAAGCTTCCATCTCAAGATTATAACAATGTTCAGTACTACATATCTGAAATTAAAGGAGGAAGCTTTCAGATAAAGTTTGAGAGGTCTTTGCAGTGGGGAAATGAATTAATAGATAGGCTGAGGGGTGCCATTGATCCGATTTATTCTGCTTCGGAGAAGGGAGTGGAAAATTCACTCAAGATAAGAACCGCTGTGCTTGACAAAAGAAAGCTTTACGAAGTTGGCGCACTATCCAGTACCCCGTTTGAAGTGTTTCGGGATACGTTCAATAAAGATGCTGAAAAAAGAAAGTTTGGAGACAGATCGATTGCAAAAGAAATTGATCAAGCAGTTTCTGTTGTGCGGCCTAAGTCGGTCGGCGAGAGTAAGCTTCAGTTAACTCTAGAAGGTTCACAGCGGAACGACTATTTATTCGATAGGGCTAAGAGCATTGCATTTCATTCTGCTGTTTCAGCAAGGTCATTAGGTGACCCGGTCATTTATACAGGCAAGCTTGAATCGCTCGACCGACGTACTAACAAAGGAAAGTTTGTTAACTTTGAGACTAAAAGGCCTAGCATACTGCATTTCGAAGATGAACCAATGTTACAATTGGTTCGTGACTATTTAGGAAGAGAATCCGTAACATTCTTGGGAGCTCCTTTATTTGAATACAGCTCATATGATCCTAATTCAGGTGATATATACTTTTTAAAATTATTATAGTGTTATGTTTAAGGTTTATGACGAGGCTAAAGAACGATACATAGGAGAGATTGCGGCTTTTCTGCCTCTATCTAGAGCCATTTCTATTTTGATCTTTTCTATTTTTATAGAATACGCCATATATAGGGATGATCATGTTAGTATTTGGCCTGGTCTAGGAAAAATGACACTTAATGTCATTTTTATAGACTCCAAGAGTTTTGTAAGAAACCTGCACTTGCTAAGTATTTTTATTGCGATTGCTTGTACTTTAATTTTAAATAAAATTAATTTTATTTACAGAAAATACAGTTCAAAAATAATCTTGATTGATAGCACTATTCGTGGCGCAATAGAAAAAATAATTACTTCAGCGGAAAAAGTGAACTCTAATTATTTTAGTGTTAATTATGAAATTGCATCCGATTTAGAAAAAAAGCTTTCGTCCTCTAAACTAAGAATGAGTTCAATTCTTACATTAAGTTACATAAGCCTTACCATATGCATTGCTAGTGTGTTACCATATTTTATTAACCTGCATTTTCCATCTTTGGTTGACTTTCTTGTTATCATTATATCATGCTTTACATACATATATACCCAGAGACTTTCGATTGCAATTTATATAAAAGACTACTTTCCTTTGCTTGTACATATCAAGGCATTAAAGGGAGAAGAGATTGACATTGACCCTGTGTACATTGATTAATGTTCATTATGATTGATTTGATAATGGCTACGCAAAAAGAACCGAGATGAATGGGTAGACGATCGCGCCACGGGCCACGAGCAAGTGCACAGCCAAAACGGACAGAAGAGACATCAAGTTCGCCTGAGGTCCCCTTGGACTTTTGAAACCACCTTGATCTAATCCCCCCGGCCGCGGCCACGCTCTTTGATAAGGCCCTGCTCCTTTCGCTTCCGCTCCTGCTTCACCCGGAAGATATCCACGTAGCTCTTGCCCTTGTCCTTCTGGACCTCCATTTCCCGCATTGTTAGCCGCTCTTCCAGGTTCTTCCAGGTGTACCCCTTGCCGATCTGACTGCCTTTAAACGTGCCGGCCATATCCTTGAGCGCGTCATCCAGCTTGAACGAAGCCCCGCTTACCCGGCTCGTTGTCTTGGACTCGTTCCACTTCACGGACACGCCCAGCTCCTTGCATTGTTTCTCAAAATCTTCCCGCGTCCCGTTGCTCCGCTTTATAGCTTCGTCAATCCGGGCTGCGGCCTGCTTCTTCGGGCTTTCCACGCCAATCCGGGCTTGCATTTCCTTCTCGGCCCGACTTTCCTTCACGCGATCCTTGCTGCCCTGGCCAGCGCCGGGCGTCCTGATTAGGCCGTATTCCCGCTCAAGCTGTTGCGTGCTCTCTTTGGCCCGCCTGCCTTCCCATTTGCCGTGCCAGACCTCGCCGTCATAGCTCACCCGGTTTGCCAGGATGTGAACATGATCATGCTCTTTGTCTTTGTGCCGAA
>JAEYOU010000625.1 GCA_023411405.1 Pseudomonadota bacterium
GCTCTCGACCGCCATCCCGTGCGCACGCGCGAACGCCTCGACCTCGGCGTCGTCCACCGACCCGCCCCGCCCGATCCGCGACTCGAGGTAGCGCTCCGCGCGCCGCGTGCGCACCAGCACCGCCGTGACCTCCTCCTCGGTGAGCGCCGTCGAGGCGAGGAACCGGCCCCAGGCGCCGCGCTCCCCGAAGCGGGACTGGAAGCGGCGCAGCTCGGCGGCCGCCTGATCGCGCGTCAGCTCCCCCACCCCGAGCCGGCTCGCCTCGTCGGACAGGAGCATCTGATCGAGGAGCCAGGCGAGGGTCGCGGAGAGGGCGCGCGCGTCGAGCGGCTGGAAGGCGGCGTCCACCGCGCCGCGCGAGACGAGCACGATCCGCGCCTCCTCGGTGAGGCGCGTGAGCGTGACGACGCGCGGCGGCGCGCCGGCCGGGTTGCGCACCACGGCCACCACCTCCTCCACGACGGTGGAGCCGGCGAGCGCCCCTGCGGGTGTCGCCCCGGCGACGAGGAGGATGGCTGCACCCACTGCACCGATCGTAGTCACGGCGTCCCCGAGAATGGACGAAGGCCCAGTCGGATCAACGGAAATTGACGGTCCCCGGGGAGGCGTTAGGTTCCTCGGGTGCCAGAGCGAGACCTCTACGAGATCCTGGGCGTGTCCCGCAAGGCGACGGGCGAGGAGATCAAGCGCGCGTACCGGAAGCTCGCGAAGAAGTACCACCCGGACGTGAACCCGGGGGACAAGGCGGCCGAGGAGAGGTTCAAGGAGGTGACCGCAGCGTTCGAGGTCCTCTCCGACGAGAAGCGGCGCCGGCTCTACGACGAGTTCGGGCCGGACGCGCTGCGCTCGGGGTTCGACGAGCGGCGCGCGGCGGAGTACCGGCGCTGGAAGCGCGAGGGCGCCCCGGAGGGCGGCATGCCCTTCGACTTCGGCAGCTACGAGCGCGTGAACGTCGGCGACTTCGGCTCCTTCGACTTCGGGAGCATCTTCGGCGATCTCTTCGGCGGCGCCGCAGGTGGCCGGGCCCGCGCCCGCCAGGCCGGGCCCGCGCAGGGGGCGCGGACGGAGGGCGAGCTGCTCGTGGAGCTCCGCGACGCGATCCTGGGGGCCGAGCGCGACCTCCGGATCGACAAGCGCACCCTGCGCGTGAAGATCCCCGCCGGCGTCACCGACGGCTCGCAGATCCGGCTCGCCGGGCAGGGGGGCCCGGGCGCGCGCGGCGGCCCGGCCGGCGATCTCATCCTCACCGTCCGCCTCCGGGAGCACCCCCGCGTGCGCCGCGACGGCAAGGATCTCTCCCTCGACCTCCCGCTCACGATCCCCGAGGCGGTGAAGGGCACCGAGCTCGAGCTCCCGACGTTCGAGGGCCCGGTGCGGCTCCGCGTGCCGCCGGGCGCGCAGCCCGGCATGAAGCTCCGGCTCCGGGGCAAGGGGATGCCCGACCTCCACGGCGGCGCGCGCGGGGATCTGTACGCGGTCGTGCAGATCGTGCTGCCCGAGCCCAGCGAGGAGCTGCGGAAGGCGGTGGGTCCCCTGGAAGCCCTGTACGAGGTCGATCCACGCGCGGGCATCTCGTTGTAGAACCCTCGGCCATGGGACTGTTCGGCCTGTTCGGCTCCAAGGACGAGCGCGAGAAGAGCGCCCTCAAGAAGCTCGCGAAGACGGTGACCCAGCGCTACGGCCCGCCGGAGAACCGGCAGCGCGGGCTCGAGCAGCTCGGTACGCTCGGCACGCCCGACGCGCTCCGCACGCTCTGCCTCCGCTTCACCGTGCACGCGGAGCCGGGCATCACCGACGGCGAGGAGAAGGAGCGCGCCCGCCGGATCCTGGTCGACGCGGGCGCGACCGCGGCCGAGCCGGTGTCCGAGTTCGTGCGGGCCCAGGAGTCGGGCGTCGCCTGGGGGCTCCGCGCGCTCGCCGAGATCTGGCCGGCGGAGCGGGTGACCGCGTTCGTGCTCGAGGAGCTGGCGCGGCTCTCCCGCGTGTACACGCGCGATCCGGAGAAGAAGCTCGTGCTCCTCACCTGGCTCGTCGAGCACAAGGACGCGTCGCCGCCGGGCGACGTCCCGGGCGCGCTCCTCCCGCTGCTCGAGGACTTCTCCGACGACGTGCGCATCGGGACGGTGCGCGCGCTGGCGGCGCTCGCGCCCGTCGAGCCCGTGCGCGAGGGGCTCATCCAGCTCTTCCTCCGGGACCGGGACAACGCGCGGGTGCGCGGCGAGGTGCTCGAGGCGATGGCCGGGATCGGGGCCGACGTGAAGGGCTACCGCCCCACGGTCGAGTCCCTCCTCGTGGAGCCCTACTTCCTGGACCGCGAGGGGCGCGTGAAGAAGCGCGGGTGAGCGCGTGATCGTGTCGCCCGTCCCCCGGAGCGGCTAGACTCCCCCCGTGAGGAACGCCACCGAGCCTTCGCCCGCAGTGGTGCCCTCGGGACCGGCCCCGAAGCGCTCCGGGCTCCTCGGCCGGTGGTTCGACCCCGTGCGCGTGGCGAAGGACGCGCCCGCCGCGCTCGCCGAGCACGCCACCCGCGGCAGCCTCGTCTTCGTGATGCGGTCGCCCGGGCTGCTCAACTTCCTCTACCTCCGCTGGTTCCTGCGCCGGCACGGGCTCCCGCCGCTCAAGGCCGCGCAGAGCTTCCCGGGCCTGTTCGGCTGGCTGGCGCGCGTGCGCCGGACCCGCCGGGCGCTCGAGGACGCCGTGGCGAGCGGCGCGGCGAGCGTCGTCTTCCTCGGGCGCAAGGTCCCGGTGCGCGAGCCGTTCGCGACGCTCGTCCGCCTGCAGCGCGATCTCTTCCAGCCGGTGCTGCTCGTGCCCGTCCTCCTCGTCTGGAGCCGGCGGGCGCCCAAGCTCGAGGGTTCGGTCTGGGACGTCCTCTACGGCACGCCCGACGCGCCCAGCGTCCTCGCGAACTTCATCGCCTTCCTGCGCAACTTCCGGCGCGCGATCTTCGAGGTAGGCCACCCCCTCGACCTCAAGGCGTTCGTCGCCGACCGCGCGGCCGAACCGGACGCGACCGTGGCCCGCAAGGCCCGCGGCGTCCTCCACCACCACCTCGCGCGCGAGTTCCGCGCCGCCGTCGGCCCGCCGCTCAAGGCGCCCTCGCGGGTGAAGGAGAAGGTCCTCCGCGATCGCACGCTCCGCGCCGCCCTCGAGGCGGTCGCGCGCGAGACGGGCCGCAGCCTGGCCTCGGTCCAGGCGGAGGCGGCGCGCGACCTGAAGCAGCTCGCGAGCCGGTACGATCCGCTCTTCGTCCGGCTCCTGGCGCCGGTCCTGTCCTGGGTCTTCGGCCGGCTCTACAAGGGCGTCGAGGTGGACGAGGAGGGGCTGGCGCGCGTGAAGCGCGCGGCGACGGAGGCGCCGATCGTCCTCTGCCCGAGCCACAAGAGCTACGTGGACTTCCTCGTGGTCCCGTGGCTCCTGTACGAGAACGGCATGACCCCGCCGCACGTCGCCGCGGGGATCAACCTCGCCTTCTGGCCGTTCGGCGCCCTCGCCCGGCGCGGCGGCGCGTTCTTCATCCGGCGCAAGGTGAAGGGCGACCGGATCTACACGGCCGTCCTCCGGGCGTACGTGAAGCTCCTGCTCCGCGACCGGTTCCCGCAGGAGTTCTACGTCGAGGGCGGCCGGAGCCGCACGGGCAAGCTGCTCTTCCCGAAGACCGGCCTCGTCTCGATGGAGGTGGACGCCTGGCTGGACGGCGCCGCGGACGACGTCCTGTTCGTGCCGATGGCGATCGACTACGAGCGGCTCATCGAGGCGGGGAGCTACGCGCGCGAGCTCGAGGGCGGCGAGAAGCAGAAGGAGACCCTCGGCGCCCTGCTGCGCGCGGTGAAGGTGCTCTTCCACCGGTACGAGCGGCTCCACGTCCAGTTCGAGGCGCCGATCTCGCTCCGGTCGCTCGCCGAGCAGCGCCTGGGCCGGGGCGCGGGCGCGCTCACGCTCGACGACGCGTGGGAGGGCGAGAGCTCCCGCTCCTCGACCGCGATCGTCGCGCCGGGCCGCGAGGGCGCGGGGGAGCCGGCCAAGCGCCGGATGGTCCAGGCCCTCGCCAACCGGATCGCATACGGGATCAGCCGCGCGGTGACGATCACGCCGGTGGGGCTCGTGGCGGCCTCGCTCCTCTCGCACGTCCGGCGCGGGATCACGGCCCGGGAGGTCTCGCGGCGCATCGAGCTCCTCCGCGCGCTCGCCGCCGAGGGCGGCGCGCGGCTCGCCTCGGGCCTCGCCGGCGCGCCCACCGATCCCCGCGTGCCCGGCCCGATCCGCGACGCGCTGGACGGCCTGGTCGGGCTCCTCCTCGTGCGCGAGCAGCGCGCGGCGGAGGAGACCATCTACCAGGTGCCCGACGAGCGCCGCACGTTCCTCGACTACCACCGGAACGCGGTCATCCACCGGTACGTCGCGCCCGCGCTCGTCGCGGCCGCCGTGCGGGCGCGCGGGCCGCAGGACGGCGAGGCCGTGCGCGCGCGCGCGTTGTGGCTCTCGCGCCTGTTCAAGCTCGAGTTCATGTACCGGGTGGGCGCGCGGTTCGACGAGATCTTCGGCGAGAACGCGGCCCTCCTCCTGCGGCTCGGGGCCGTCGAGCGCGCCGGCGAGGAGCTCCGGCCCGGCCGGGACGCGGAGACGCTCGCGTTCCTCGCCGAGCTGACGCGCGCGTACCTCGAGGCGTACCGGATCGCCGCCTCCGCCACCCTCGCGGTCTCCCGCCGGCTCCCGCTCATGGACCGGCGCGCGCTGCTCCGCGAGGCGATGGAGCGCGGGCGCGCCTCGTTCCTCTCGGGTGAGGTGGTCCTGCGCGAGTCCCTCTCCAAGGCGACCATCGGCAACGCGCTCGAGTGGATGGTGGACCAGGGCCTGCTCCTGGAGCAGGACAGCGGGCGCCTCCGGCTGGCGGACCGCGGGGCCGACGCCCTGCAGACGCTCGTGGAGGAGATCGGGCGCCACCTGGTGTAGAACCCGGCCCATGCTCGACCTCGATCTCGCGAAGGCGATGGAGACCGCGCGGCGCGCCGTGGAGGCCGCCTCCGCCGCCACGCTGACCCACTTCCGGCAGGGCGTGCGCGTCGAGGTGAAGCCCGACCGGACCCCGGTCACCCAGGCCGACCGCGACTCCGAGGCCGCGATCCTGGCGGTCGTGCAGGAGGCCTTCCCCGACCACGGCTTCCTCGGCGAGGAGACCGGCGCCCACGCCGGATCGGCGCGCAGCCGGTGGATCGTGGACCCGCTCGACGGGACCAAGGGGTTCACGCGGGGCCGCGGGTTCTGGGGCCCGCTCGTCGCGCTGGAGCACGACGGCCGGATCGCCGCAGGGGCGATGGCGCTCCCCGCCCTGGGCGAGACGTACTGGGCGGCGCACGGGCTCGGCTGCTGGATGTCGGCCGGGGGGGGCGCGCCGGTCCGCCTCTCGGTGTCCGGGATCTCGGCGTGGGAGGACGCGACGCTCTCCCTCGGCGAGCCGCACGTGCTCTTCCGCCCGCCGCTGCTGGAGCGCGTCGGCCACCTCGCCACGAGCTGCGCCTGCGCCCGCTGCTACGGCGACCTCGCCGGCTGCGCGCTCGTGCTGCGCGGGCAGGCCGAGGCGTGGGTCGAGGCCGGCGTGCAGATCTGGGACCTCGCCCCGCTGGCGATCCTCGTCGAGGAGGCCGGCGGCCGGTTCACCGATCTCGAGGGGAGGCCCACACACGCGTCGGGGAGCTGCGTGGCGTCGAACGGGAAGGTGCACGAGCACGTGCTGAGGGTGCTCGCCGGGCGCTGACCCCTTGGTTCCCGGGGTGCCCCAGGGAGGGCCTGCGGCGGAGGCGCGTTGCGCGCCGAGGCCGCGTCGCTCCATCGACAGGAGATGGCTCCCACCCTCCTGTTCGTCCCCGGCATCGGCAACTCCGGCCCGGATCACTGGCAGGCGATCTGGGCAGCCGCCCTCCCCGGCTCGATCTGGGTGGAGCAGCGGGACTGGGATCGACCGGTCCGCGACGAGTGGGTCGCGGCGCTCGCGCGCGACCTGCGCCGGGCCGAAGGGCCCAAGGTGATCGTGGCCCACAGCCTCGGGTGCCTCGCCGTCGCGGAGGCCGCCGAGCTGCTCCCCGCCGCCGGGGTGACCGGCGCGCTCCTGGTCGCCGTGCCCGACGTGGCCGGTCCGAGCTTCCCCGCCGAGGCCACCGGCTTCCGCCCTGCCCTGTCGCTCGGGATGCCGGTCCGCTCGATCCTGGTGGCCAGCAGCGACGACCCCTACGGGACCCCTGCGCACTCCGAGGCTGTGGCGCGCCGTTGGGGCAGCGCGCTCGTCTCGGTCGGCGCGAAGGGGCACGTGAACGCGCGGTCGAGCCTGGGTGCGTGGGCGGAGGGCCGGGCGCTGCTCGAACGGCTCACGGGATCGCCGCCCGAGCGGCTGGACCGGGCGCCGGGCGGGCCCTGAACGGCCTTCCGGCGGCCTTCACCGGTCTTCCGGCGTCATTGCGCAGTGCAGAGCCCGTTCGTCCCGCAGGTCCTGCTGACGCAGTCGTCGTCGTGCGAGCAGCGCCGCCCAGCCTCGCAGCCCACACCACCCCGCATCCCGTCGATCGAGACGGCCGTGGTGCCCTGAGGCCTGACCACCAGCGGGCGGTTCCCGATCAGGCCGTAGCGCTGGTGGATGAGCCGCGTCCGGTCCGTCATCGGCGCCGCGTCGATCTGCAGGCCCGTCGCGTGCCAGGCGTCCACGAGCCGCTGGGTGATCACGATCGCGTCGGCTCCCGTGATGTCGACCGCCCGGTGCCCGCGCTGCGCCGCCGTCCCGGCGACGAACTCGAACGTCTCCTTGGTCCCGAGGCCGTCGTCGACCGTGACGGTGACGCCGGCCAGCGCGGTGCTCTCGACGAGGATGCTCCCCGTCGCCGGAAGCGGAATCCCGAGGAGGCAATCCCCTCCGGACCCCGGGGGGCCACAGACGCCACAGGCGAACGAGTCGAAGCTGTCGCAGTCCTCGGGACGGCTCACGACCGTGTCGCCGCAGGACCCGTGAGCGCAGACCACCACCATGCGCTGGCTCGAGGAGCCCGTGGTCCCCTGGCCGTAGCCCACGGTGCAGGTCAGGGCGCCTGGCTGCGAGAGCACCCGGACGTCGTAGTCCGTGCCCTCGGCGAAGCGGCCGAAGGAGAAGCTGGTGGAGCCGGCGGCGATCGGGAGGTGCTTGCTGCCGTTGAGCTGGAGCACGAGCCCGGACTCGGTCAAGCCGTGCACCGTGCCGTCGAGGGTGCTCAAGCTGCCCGGGCCGCCGCCGCTGCACGCGAGGAGCGCGCAGGTTGCTGCGATCGAGAGGGCGGACGAGCGAGTGCGAGCGAGCATGGATGATCCCCTCCGTGAATGGGCAGCCGCGCCGAGACGCGAGCGCGTCCGCGGACGGGCGGTAGGATTCGGTGAAGCCGGCCAAGCCTCGCACGGGCGGCGGAGACTCGGACGGTCCGTTTGGGGCGGTCGGGGCCGGGCCGCTGTCGGGAGCTCCCTCGGGCTGGGCGCCGCGATCAGGCCGGGGTGAGGTCGCCCACGAGCACGTCCGGATCCAGGTCGGCCCCGTTCGGCCAGACGATCGTCCCGAGCACCTTCCGCGTACCGTCGGTGAGGCCGAGCTCGACGGTGTAGCCGTGGAGCGGCTGGACGCTCTGGATGCGCGTCATGGCCAGAGCTCATTCGAGCGGAGCGATGGGCGCGAGCGGGAGCCCCCGCCGCGCCAGGTCCCAGTCGGCGCGAAGCTCGAGGCGGTGGAGCATCGCCCACTCGAGGACCAGCGCGAGGGCGCGCCTGGGGAGACCGCCACGCAGGAGCCTCAGCGACTCGATGTCGACGAGGGCCTCGTGTGCGCCGTAGCGGGCGAGGAAGTGTGGAGGAGCATGGTCCGCGTAGAGGAGCGCGATGACGATCCCGAAGAACTCGCTCACCTTGGGCATGCACCGGCCGTGTGCAACGGGCGGGCCTCGCGGAGACGCGGGCGCGGGCCGCGGATCGTCGCCCGCCACGGTCCGCGCGGCGGCCAGCAGGTCGCGCGGCGGCCGGATGCCCTCTCGCTCGCCGCCCTCCGAAGCGAGCTCGCCGCGCCGAGGTGCGCGTCTGTGTGATGCGCCACCCCTTGCCGCGCCCGCCGAACTCGCCGAACGTGCGGATCGCTCGACCGTCGACGGACCTCCATGGAGGGCGCGCATGCGAACGCTCTGGATCGCGCTTGTCACGCTGCCGGCGCTCGCGTGCGCGGGCCGCGCCGGCGGGGAGTGCACGCCCACGCGGACCTGCGCCACGCAGGGGTTCCAGTGCGGCGCGTTCGTCGACTCCTGCGACGCGCCGCAGGAGTGCGGGAGCTGCGGCGCGGGGCTGAGCTGCACGAGGACCGACGGCGCGCCCGGGTACTGCGTGATCGACGGCACCCTGCCCCCCGCCGGAAACCCGGACGGCTCCTGCAGCCAGGCGCTCCCGGCGGCGGCCCTGCCGGCGGACACCTCGCGCCCCACCACCGTCGTGGGCACCGGTACACCGGCGAGCTGCACGTTCGCGGCCCTCGCGGCGGCGGTGGCGCGGGGCGGCGTGATCACGTTCGACTGCGGGGCGAGCCCGCACACGATCCCGGTCACCTCGACCCTCCGGCTCCCCACCGACCGGAGCACGGTGATCGACGGGGGCGGCCGGATCACCCTCGACGGCGGGAACGCCGTGCGCATCCTCGAGTGGAACAGCGGCAACTGGCAGGTGAACGCCAACGTGCTCACGCTCCAGCACCTCGCGCTCGTGAACGGGAGGGCGATCCCCACCCAGCAGATCCCGACCGGCCGGCCCCCGCCCTGCTCGCAGGGGTGGAACGACGGCCAGGGCGGCGCGCTCTTCATGCGCGACGGGGTGCTGCGCGCCGTGGACGTCACCTTCGCCAGCAACCAGGCGGCGCTGCTCGGCCCCGACACCGGCGGCGGCGCCGTCTACCTGCTCGGCACGAGGCCGGCGACCCTCGCGCGCTGCAGCTTCCTCAACAACCGGGCCAGCAACGCCGGCGGGCTCGGCGGCCTCTTCGCCACGCTCAACGTCTACGACAGCCTCTTCGACGGGAACGAGGCGACCGGGTACGGCGCGAACAACGACGACGAAGACCAGTGCGACTACGAGAACGCCGGCCAGCACCAGGTCGGCTCGGGCGGAAACGGCGGCGCGCTCTACAGCGACGGCGTGGCGATGGACGTCACCCTCTGCGGCGTGCAGCTCCGGAACAACCGCGCCGGCGAGGACGCGTTCGGCGGGGCGATCTTCTTCACGAGCAACGACCCGTCGCGGAAGGGCACGCTCTCGATCCGGGACTCGCTCTTCCACGGCAACACCGCCGGGACGACGGTCTGGCAGTGGAGGCCCGGCATCTCCACAAACGCCGACGCGCTGGAGCCGGTGAACACGGAGTTCCGGTGACGCGCCGGCCGGTGCGCCCTTGCCTTCCTGTCCCGCCTCGCTCCGGCGCGGCGGATCATGGCCCCGGCCGGGCCGGGCTCCGACCTGCGCGAAGCCGACGCGTGAAGGCGGACGCATCTTCTGCTGATGCGTCACCCCATTCTCCTGGCTTGCTGCCTTGGCGTCTGGCTCCTCGCCTGCAAAGGCGACCGCGACGGCGCACCGCGCGTCTCCTCGATCGACGTGGTCGCCGAGGAGAACCCACACAGCGCGCTGGCCATGCGCCTCCGGGTCCACGCGCCCGGCGCGACGGCGGCGCGCGCGGAGTGGTGGGAGGATGGGACGCTGCGACGGAGCGCGCGCGCGCCCTTCACCGGGGCCGAGGCCGTGATCGACGTCCTCGGCCTGCGGCCCGAGGCGCGGTACGAGGCGGTGGTCGAGCTCGAGGCGCCCGAGGGCCCGCTGCGGTCGGAGCCGGTGACGTTCACGACCGGTCCGCTCCCCGCCGCCGTGGCGGAGCTCGCGCTCGAGGTGGCGGGCACGCCACCGGGGGAGTACCTGCTCGTCAACCTGCTCCAGGGCAGAGACCCGGGCGTCCTGGTCGCGTTCGACGGGCAGGGCACGCTCCGGTGGTACAGGCTCTTCGAGGGGAGCCACCCGGTCATCGAGGCGAAGCAGCTCCCCGGCGGAAACGTGCTCGCCTTCGTGGGCTCCTCGCCGGGCTGGACCCTCGAGCACGGCGCGTACGTCGAGGTCTCCCCCTCGGGCGAGCTCCTCCGCACCTTCCGCGCCACCCCGCCCTTCTACACGGACGGCCACGAGGCGCTCCTCACCGACGCGGGCACGCCGGAGGAGCGGATCCACCTCCTCGGCTACGAGAGCCGGACCGTCGAGCTCGCGCCGTTCGGCTTCTCCGGGACCGGCCCCGTCGTCGGCCACGTGATCCAGCGGCTCCTCCCGAGCGGCGAGGCCGAGTTCACCTGGAACGCCTTCGACCACGTCGCGCTCGACGAGCTCGTGAACCCCATCCAGCCCGGCCAGATCGAGGGCTTCGACTACGACCACCCGAACTCCCTCGAGCTCGACCCGCGGGGCGACTACCTCGTCTCGTTCCGGAACCTGGACGCGCTCTTCCTCGTGGATCGCACCACGGGGGCGGTCCACTGGCGCCTCGGGGGCAACCGCAGCGACTTCACCTTCGTGGACGATCCGCTGGGCGGGTTCTCCGGCCAGCACGACGCGCGCCTCCTGCCCGGAGACCGGCTGCTCCTGTTCGACAACGGGACCCTGCACGACCCGCCCACCTCGAGGGCGGTCGAGTACGAGCTCGACGTCGCGGCGCGCACGGCGCGGATGGTGTGGGAGTACCGGCTCGACCAGTTCAACGCGTTCACCGCCTCCGCGGTGAGGGACGCCGACGAGACGACGTGGGTCGGCGCCTCCATGTTCGGGCGGGTGTACCGCGTCGCGCGGGACGGGACGGTCCTCTGGGAGGCCGCGCTCACGCGGGCGGGGGAGCCCGCGCAGTTCTACCGGGCCGTGCCGATCCGCTCGCTCCACGGCGAGCCGTGAACCGCTCCGCCGCGCAGTCACATCGCGGCCGATAGTATGCTCCTATTCCTGAGCCGCGGCTGACCGCGGGCCACCGGCCGAGGATTGTCCGATGATGAGCAGGATCGTCTGAAGGGACGGCACCGGCGACCGAACGACCATCTTCCCGGACTGGAGACCCATGACTCGCGCTTGGCACGCAACCGCGCTCACGCTCGCACTCTCCTGTACCGCCTGCGCCCCCAGGGCGATCCGCGTCCCGCTCTCCGATGCCCACCGAAGCGCCATCCAGTCGACGAAGGTGGTCGCCAACATCCCGCAGGACCAGGTCATCGCCACGTACCAACCGTCCAATGTCCGCACTCCCGCAGGGGTTGGGTTCGGGCTGCTGGGTGTCGTGGTGGGCGGACTCGTCGACGCTGCAGCCGACAATCATCGGTTCAAGGCCGCCCTGACGGGCGCCGCACCTATATACGAGGCGCTCCGGTTCCACGATCCCCGGACCGCGGCGAAGGCGATTCTCGCGCACGAGCTGGACCAGGAGGGGAGGCTGCAGGGTGCGAAGTTCGAGGTCGTCCGTGAGCCGGCGATGGCCACCGCGAAGACCGCGTTCCTCGACGCGGCGGGGACGGACGCCGTCCTGCTCCTCGGCTTCCACTACCAACTCTCGCCCGACTTCCGGTACATCCTCTTCAACGCGACCGGGAACATGCTCCCGACGAAGACGGCGTCCGCTCCCGAGATCACGGCGCTGGCGAGGACGGACCCAACGCCGCCGCTGTACTACCAGAACTTCTGGACGGCCGTCGCGGCGCCGGGCGGTGGCCCGTGGACGTCCGACCTGGCGGCGGCGGCCGTGGATGCCATCGACGGCGGGATCCTGGAGGTCGTCCGCATGCTCGCCTGGGATCTCGAGCAGCCGGGGCCCAGGAACGGCCGGTACCACTCGTCCGGAGACACGAAGGTGAAGCACCCGCTCCTGGGGAACCAGTGGCCCGGGGTCGTGGTCCGGGAGGTCGACGGCCGGCAGTGGCTTCGCCTCACCTCGGGCGAGCTCGCCTCCGTCGGCGACACCTACCCGGCGCTCGGGTCCATCCAGGGCAGGGAGGTCAAGGTCGCGCGCGTGATCGGCAGGGTCGAGGCGGCCTCGTATCGTCCCACGTCCGACCGGCAGGCCGTCGGGGTGATCGGCGGCTTCGAGCTGGTCCATCCGGCGGCGCGGGCTGTCAAGAGCGCGCACGAGGAGCACGGGGCGAAGCAACGGGCCTTCGGCGGAACGGAGGCCGTGCCGGCAGAGCTTCCGTCGCTCGACATCGTCGATCGCCTGGAGAACGGGCTGGCCGTCGTCGCGCCCGACGTCGAGGCGTACGTCCGGACCGCGATCGCGGCCGAGCTGGGCAAGATGGGCGTCGCCACGGCGGAGGGCAGCCGCCCGATCCTTCGCGGAGAGATCCTCGAGGCGCGGACGGAGCGCTCGGGCCCGGCGCGCGGCGCCACGCTGCGCGTCCGCTGGGTGCTCGCGGACGGCGCCGGCGCGGTGGTCTGGTCGGACACGAAGACCTCGACCACCTCCCCCGACGATCCGGCCGAGACGGAGGTCGACGCGTTCCACGCGGTCCTCCGCAAGGCGGCGGAGGCGCTCGTGCTCGATCCGGCGTTCGGCGACGCGGTGAAGTAGACGTGCGGGCGGGGCGCCCTACCCCTCCGCACGCCGGAACAGATCGACCACCGCGCCCGCCCGCCCCGCGGTCCTCGCGCGCCCGCGCGACCACTCGCGCAGCGCCTTGATCTGCTCCTCGTACGTCTTGTAGAGCGGCACGAGGTCCTGCGCGACGCGCCGGAGATCGCCGGTCTCGACCTCGCGCCCGAGGGCGTACGCGCGGTGGAGGGCGCCGACCACGACCTGCTCGAGCTCCGCGCCCGAGTAGTCGGCGCACTGCTCGGCGAGGACCGTCACGTCCACGAGGGCGGGATCCCGGCCGCGGCGGCGGAGGTGGAGCTCGATGATCTCGCGCCGCGCCTCGAGGTCCGGCAGGTCGACGAAGAAGAGCTCGTCGAAGCGGCCGCGGCGGAGGAGCTCGGGCGGGAGCCGGGAGACGTCGTTGGCGGTCGCGACCACGAACACGGGCCCGCGCCGCTCCTGGAGCCAGGTCGAGAACGCGCCCAGGAGCCGCGCCGCCCGGGGGTCGCCGCCGTCGCCGGGCGTGGAGCCCGCGAACCCCTTCTCGATCTCGTCCACCCACAGCGCGAGCGGCGCGAGCGCCTCGGCCGCCTCGAGGGCCCGCGCGAGCCCCTCCTCCGCGCCGGCACGCGAGCCGAGCACGCGCGGGAGGTCGAGGCGCAGGATCGGCACGCCCAGGCGC
>JAEYOU010000395.1 GCA_023411405.1 Pseudomonadota bacterium
CTTCGCAGGCGCGGGGACCGCGCCGGCCTGCGGCGCCGGCTCCGCGCCGGGCGCCTCGGAGGGCTCGTCCCAGGCGGTGACCACCAGCACCTCCTCGAGCCGCGTCACGTCGACCTCGGGTGACACCGCCGCGTCGTGGAACAGGCCGTTCCCGCCCTTGCGGAGCTCGCGCACCTTCCCCACCGGGACGCCGCGCGGGAACACGCCGTCGGTCCCCGCGGTGACGAGGAGATCACCCTCGACCACGTCCTCCGACCGGAGCGCGTAGTCGAGCTTGCAGGAGCCGGTCGTGCCCTGCCCGCGCACGTTGGCCCGCGCGCGCGTGCGATCGACCCGCACGGCGATGGAGCTGTTGCGGTCCGTGAGGGCGAGCACCTCGGCGCTGTGGGCGGTGGCGGTGTGCACGCGTCCCACCACGCCGTCCGCGGTCACGACCGGCTTGAGGCGGGTCACGCCCTCGGCCTCGCCCTGGTCGATGACGAGGAGCTGGAGGCCCGTGGGCGAGAGCTTCACGCCGACCACGCGCGCGCCGACGTAGGTCCGCCGGGGCGACGCGTCCCGGAACGCGAGCAGCTTGCGCAGCCGCTCCGCCTCGGCGCGCTCCTGGAGGAGCTGCTGCCGCTCGACGCGGACGAGGCCGAGCTCGCGCGAGAGCTCCGCCGCCTGCTCGTGCGCGCCGCGCAGCGCGACGTAGCCGTACCACCCGCGGAGCACGCCGGTGACGGCCCACGCGACGGCCTTCTCCACCGGCGCGGTCACCCACACCACGGCGCGGTCGAGGGAAGAGCGCTCGGCAGGCTTCTTCGATCGCGCGAAGAAGATGCCGAGCGGGACGAGGAGCAGCACCGCCACGAGGATCAGCTCGCGGTACCGCTTGAGCAATTGCAGCACGGGTTCTCCGGAGGTGGCGCCTGGGCCAAAATCCCTTGCATTTTAGCGTGCGTTGACTAGGGTGTTCAACCTCGCGGCGCCAGCTCCTGCCGGAGGGCGCCCCCTACAACAACCCGGAGCACCGGTTCCATGCTCGACGTCCTGCGCGCCCGGAAGGGCGGCATCCTCTCCTGGATCTTCCTCGGGGCCATCATCGCCTCGTTCGTCATCTACTTCGGCCCGGGGAAGTTCGAGATGGGCGGAGCGGGGTGCGGCGCGGCGCCCATGACCACCGCGGCGTACGTGGACGGCAAGGCCGTGCCGGCCGTGCTGTTCCAGATGGCGCTCGACAACGAGGCCGAGGTCGCGCGCTACCAGTACGGGGAACGCTTCGCGGAGGCGCTCCCGATCCTGGGCCAGCAGCTCATGGATCAGCTCGTGTCGCAGGCGGTGCTCGCGCGCGAGGCCGAGCGGCGCGGCATCCGGATCCCCGACGAGGAGCTCTTCGAGGCGCAGCGCAAGCGGCCCGAGTTCCAGCAGGACGGCCGATTCTCCCGCGACTTCTTCCGCCAGTACGTCACGCGCCGCTTCGGCTCGGTGGACACGTACCTCAACATCACCGCCGACGGCATGGCGGTGGAGCGCCTCCAGGGCGTGTTCGGCGCGAGCGTCCACGTGCCCGAGTCCGAGGTGAAGGAGGCCTGGAAGGAGCGGACCGACCAGGTCGACCTCGTGTACGTGGCCTTCCCGATCGCCGACGCCCGGGCCGAGGTGAAGCTCGGCGACGCCGAGGTCCAGGCCTTCGCGGCGAAGGAGCCCGCGCGGCTCCAGAAGTTCTACGAGGAGAACGCCGCGCGCTACGACCAGCCGAAGAAGGTCCGCGCGCGTCACATCCTCGCCCGCATCGAGGGCTCCGACGGCGACGCCGCCCGGAAGGAAATCGAGGCGACCATCGAGCGGCTCCAGAAGGGCGAGGACTTCGCCAAGGTGGCGGCGGAGGTCTCCGACGACGAGAGCACGAAGGCCAACGGCGGCGACCTCGGCGTGATCTCGGCCGGCCAGGTGGACGCCGCCTTCGCGAAGGCCGCGCTCGAGCTCGAGGCCGGAAAGCTCTCGGCGCCGGTCCAGACGCCGAGCGGCTGGCACGTCATCAAGGTGGAGGAGGTCATCCCGGCGAAGAAGATCCCGCTCGCCGACGTCCGCAACGACATCGCCCGCGAGCTCCTCGTCGCCGATCGCGCCGCGGCCCTCGTCAAGAGCAAGGCCGAGGCGGCCCTGGCGGCCGCCCGGTCCGGCAAGTCGCTCACGGAGCTCTACCCGCAGCCCAAGCCGGCCGTCGAGGCCGCCGAGAACCGCCCGGCCATGCCCGAGGTGAAGGCGGCGCTGACGCTCAACGGCAGGCCGGTCACCGCGGTCGAGACGAACGCGTTCGCGGCATCGGCGCCCGAGGTCTACGGCCTGCCCGGCTCCGCCGCGCTGATGAAGGACGCGGTCGCCGCCGACGCGAAGACCGTGCTCCCGCGCGTCTACGAGACGCAGACCGGCCCGGTCGTCGCCGTGGTGAAGAACCGGCAGCGCCCCGACGAGAAGCTCTACCCCGTCCAGCGACGCGCCGTGGAGATCGCGCTCGCGGGCGAGAAGGAGCGGCAGCTCGCCTACACGTGGCGGACCGAGCTCGAGAAGAGCGCCGACATCGACAAGAACGATCAGCTCGTGGCCCGCCTCACCACGGTCACGACGGAGCCGGCGCAGGAGTGACGGGAGCGTCGATGGATCGGCCCCGGCTGATCCTCGCCTCCCAGAGCCCGCGCCGCCGGGAGCTCCTGGCCGGGCTGGGGATCGCGCTCGAGATCCGCCCGGCCGCGACCGACGAGCGCCCGCTTCCCGGCGAGCCGCCCCGGGCATACGTCGCGCGGGTCGCGCGCGAGAAGGCGCGCGCCGTCCCGGGGCCCGTGGTGCTGGCGGCGGACACCGCGGTGGTGCTCGGCGACGAGATCCTCGGCAAGCCCCGCGACGCGGACGACGCGTCACGGATGCTGCGCGCGCTCTCCGGCATGCGCCACGAGGTGCTCACCGCCGTCTGCGTGCGCACCGCGGGCGCGACGGGCGTGGAGGAGCGCGAGACGCTGGTCGCGACCGAGGTGCGGCTCCGCGCGCTCTCGGAGCGCGAGATCGCCTGGTACGTCGCGACGGGCGAGCCGCTCGACAAGGCCGGCGGGTACGCGCTGCAAGGCGCGGGCGGCGCGCTCGTCGACGGCGTGGCCGGGAGCGTCTCGAGCGTCGTCGGCCTGCCGCTCGCGGAGGCGCTGGCGCTCCTCGCCGACGCCGGGTTCCCCCTGCCCTGGAGCGCCCCGTGATCGCCGGCCGGCTCGCCGCCCTCCGGGCCGCGCTCCCCGCCGGCGTCACTCTCGTCGCCGTCTCGAAGACCCAGCCGCCCGAGGCCGTCCGCGAGGCGTACTCCGCCGGGCAGCGGGACTTCGGCGAGAACTACGCGCAGGAGTGGCGCGCGAAGGCCGACGCCCTCGCCGGCCTCCCCGAGCTCCGCTGGCACTTCATCGGCGGGCTCCAGACGAACAAGGTCAAGTACCTCGCCGGCCGCGTCCACGCGGTGCACACCGTCGACCGGCCGGAGCTCGCGCGGGAGCTCTCGAAGCGGCACGAGGCGCGCGGCGCTCGAACGCGGGTGTTCCTGGAGGTGAACGTCGGCGGCGAGGCCTCGAAGGAGGGCTGCGCCCCCGCCGAGGTCCCGGCGCTCGCCGGGGTGGTCCGCGCCCTGCCCGCGCTCGATCTCGTGGGGCTCATGTGCGTCCCGCCCGCCGCGGGCGATCCGCGGCCGCACTTCCGGCTGCTGCGGCGCCTGCGCGACGAGCTCGGCCTCGCCGAGCTCTCGATGGGCATGAGCGGCGACTGGCAGGCAGCGGTGGAGGAAGGGTCCACGCTCGTCCGGATCGGGACCGCGATCTTCGGCGCGCGGCCGGCGAAGGACGCCGCCGCGCCCTAGAGCACCTTGAGCTTCAGCCTCCCCGAGTCGTTCACGTCGGCGCGGAACTCCTGGCCGCAGTAGAAGCACCGGACCTCGTCCCCGTTCCCGAACCCGTCGTCCCACGGGTTGTTGGCGGCGCACTCGGGACAGTCGAAGTCCTGGAACCGGCGGCTGGAGCCGGCCTCCTGCGGGCTCCGCTTCTCCTCGTCGTCGTACACGGGATCGTAGGGCATGGCAGCGTCGAGCGTAGACCACCGGGTGCGATTCGCAACAGGGTCGGCTGCGACGGGGTGACCGGGTGGGGCCCCCGTGTGATCGTTGCCGGGCCGCACACTGGCGCCGTCCCGCGGGTGGGGGCATTGCGCGCGGGGGCCACAATCCCGAACAATGGCGGCCGGACGGGCGTGGCACCGCACTTGCTGCAGGATCCGGCGGGGGCGTCCCCCGCGGAGATCTCCGACATGAACCGCACCCTCGTCGCCCTTGCGCTCCTCGCCCTCACGCTGGCACCGGCCTCGCGCGCGCGGGGCATCGCCCCCGGCGAGGAGATCGTGCTCGGCGTCTCCTACCTCGGGGTGCCGACCGGCGAGGCGCGGATGAGAGTCGGTAACCCCGAGGGCGACATCTGGCCGGTGGTCTTCCAGGCCCGGACGTCGGGCGCCGCGAGCCTGCTCGACGTCCGCGAGCACCTCGTCTCGTACTGGGACGCGTCGCTTCGTCTGTCGCGCGGCTCCGACCTGAAGGCGTACGAGGTGGGCGATTACCACACCGACTCGGCGCGCTTCAGCCGGGTCGCGGGCGAGCCCACGAAGGTGACGGTGGTCGAGGCCCGAAAGGGCAAGAAGCCGAAGACCAAGGTCCTCGAGGTCCCGCACGACGCGCTCGATCTCACCGGCGCGTTCCTCTGGCTGCGGATGCAGGCGCTCGCGGTCGGCCTCCGGCTGGAGGTGCCGATCGTCTCCGGGACGAGCCAGTTCACGCTCTCCGCCGAGGTCGTCGACCACGAGGAGGTGAAGACCGCCGCCGGCACGTTCCCGAGCTTCAAGGTGCGCGTCCGCACCGCGTTCAAGGGCAAGTTCTCCACGAAGCGCGACACCTTCCTCTGGTTCGCCGATACGCACGATCGCCGGCTGGTGAAGGCGTCCGCAGAGTTCGCCGTGGGGAGCATCGTCGCCGAGCTGAAGAGCTACCGGCAGGGGACCACCGTCGCCGAGCGGTGACCCGCGGCGCCGCGCGGAGCCCTCACGAGGAGTGACGCCCCGCGGGCGGGGGCACCAACGTCTCCCGGTGCGCCCCGTCCTCGCGGTCCTCGTCCTCCTCGGCCTCGCCTCCCCCGCGGCCCCGGCCGGTCCGCACGCGCGGATCGGCGTGGCGTCGTCGCTCGACAAGCTCCGTCCGGGCGACCCGCTCCCGGGAGCCCGCGTCATCGCGCTCCGCGCCGCCCGCGGCGAGTGCGAGGCGGCCCAGATCGCCGTCCGGGCCCCCCGGC
>JAEYOU010000705.1 GCA_023411405.1 Pseudomonadota bacterium
GATCCCCCGCGAACGAGAGCGCCACGAGCGCGAGGATGATGAACCCCCACATCGCCTGGATGAAGAACGGATCCATCCGCAGCAGGTTCACGCCGGTCGAGACCATCTGGAGGATCACCACCGCGAGCACCATCCCGGCGAGCGTGCCCGCCCCGCCGAAGGGATCGACCCCGCCGAGGAAGCAGGCGAGGACCGCGACGAGCAGGTAGCTCTCGGCGTAGTTCGCCTTCACCGAGTTGAGCTGGCCCATCATGATGAACGCGGTGAGCGCGGCGAAGACCGACGAGAGCACGTAGGTGCGGACGAGGACCCGGCGGACGCGGATGTTCGAGTACGAGGCGGCGACGGGGTTCGAGCCGACGAGGTAGAAGGCGAGCCCGGTCTGCGTCCGGCGCAGGAGGAGCCCGAGCAGGATCACCGCCACCACCAGGATGAGGAACGGGATCGGGACGGGGCCCACGGTGCCGTTGCCGATCGCGAGCAGGAACTCCGGGAAGCCGGAGAGCGTGTACCCCTTCGTGATGACCAGGTTCACGCCGTTCAGCAGCGTCATGAACGCGAGGGTGGCGAGGATCGCGGGGACCTCGACGTACGCGACGAGCCAGCCCATGAGCGCGCCGACGGCGACGGCGGCGGCGAGCCCGCCCGCCATCGCGACCAGCGCCACGCCCGCCCCGGCGGCGTCCGCCGCGTCGCCGGCGAGCGCGCGGAGGAGCAGCACGGTGACGATCCCGGTGAAGTTCGCGGTCGCGATGATCGCGAGGTTGATCCCGCCGGTGACCATCGTGACCATCATCCCGAGCGAGAGGAACGCGACGATCGGGAGCTGGTACGCCATCGAGATGGCGTTCCCCTCGGTCAGGAACCGCGGCCAGTTGAGCGCGGCCATCAGCGCCACGATGACGACCGCGGCGAGCGAGAGCGCGCGCTCGTGCGACGGCCGACGGAGGAACGCGAGGGGCGCCATGCTCACGCCTCCACCCGGACGTGGACGCGGGCCCGCTCGCGCCGGAGCCGCTGGTACGCGCTGTTGGTGATCGCGACGGTGATCACCACGCCGATGGCGACGTTGTACCAGTAGACCGAGATGCCCAGGAGCGTGAGGCCGTTGCCGAGCACGGCGAAGAGGAGCACGCCGAGGACCGCGCCCAGGACCGAACCCTTCCCGCCGAACACGCTGGCGCCGCCCAGGACCACGGCCGCGATCACCTCGAGCTCCTTGCCGACGATGATGTTCGGGACCACCGACTGGACGATGGAGAGGTGGACCACCGCGGCGATGCCGGAGAGCAGGCCGATGAAGCCGAACGCGAAGAGGCGGGTGCGGAGGAGGTCCATGCCCATCCGCTCCGCCGCCACCTCGTTGCCGCCGATGGCGTAGATGCTCCGGCCGAGCAGGGTCCGGCGCAGAAGGAACCAGCCGAGGAGCGCCGCCGCGAGCCAGACGAGCGGCATGAGCGAGAGCCCGTACCGCCCGCCGATGGCGCTCGTCCGCGCGAAGAGCAGCGTGCTCCCGAACTCCCGGAACATCGGGTGCACCACGTTGATGAGCTTCCCCTCGGTGATGACGTACAGCAGCCCGAAGTAGACGTTGAACGTCGCGATCGTGACGATGATCGTGGGCACCCGGAAGAAGTGGACGACCGCGCCGTTCACCGCGCCCAGGAGGGCGCCCGCGGCGCCCGCCGCGAGCAGCGCCAGGAAGATGTTGCCGCCCCAGGCGAGCGTGGCCACCGCCACCCCGTACTCCACGACCTGGGCGATGGCGGTGAAGGACACGTCCGGCGAGCCGCTCAGGATGAGCACCACCAGCACGCCGACGGCCATGATCCCGACCATCGAGTAGCTCTTCAGCAGGCCGGCCAGGTTCTCGAACGAGAGGAACGCGGGGTTGGCGGCCGCGATCCCGGCGCCGATCACCACGATCAGGAGCACGAGCCAGGTCTCGTTGTGCCGCAGCAGGTCCTTCGCCATCTCCCCTCCGCCGCGCGCTCACGCGCGCGCCTCGACCAGCCGCTGCACCTGGTCCGGCTCGACGCCGGCCGTGCCCAGCGCGCCCCGGATCCGGCCGCCGCGCATGATGAGGATCCGGTTGGCGTTGGCGACCGCCTCGGACACCTCGTCGGTGATGAGCAGCACCGCCATGCCCCGCGCGGCGAGCCCCCGGACGTGGTCGTGGATGGTGCTCTTCGCCCCCACGTCCACGCCGACCGTGGGGCTGTCGAGGACGAGGATCCTCGGGTCGGTGGCGAGCCACTTCCCGATCACCACCTTCTGCTGGTTGCCGCCCGAGAGCGTCTGCACCGCCACCTGGGGGTCGGAGACCTTCACCCCCAGCGTCTTGATCCAGTGCGCCGCGGCCGCCGCCCTCCGCGCGGGATCGACCAGCCCGAGCGGGCCCAGCAGGCGATCGAGGATGGCCGCCGTGGCGTTCGCGGCGACAGAGTGCTTCATCACGAGCCCTTGCACGAGCCGGTTCTCCGGCACGTACGCGATGCCCGCGCCGACCGCGTCCTGGACGGAGCGGATCCGCACCGGCCGGCCGTCCACGAGGATCTCGCCGCGCTCGGCCGGGCGGACCCCGAAGAGCGCCAGCGCGAGCTCCGTCCGCCCGGACCCGCGCAGCCCCGTGAGCCCGACGATCTCCCCGGCGCGGAGCTCGAAGGAGACGTCCTCGAAGCTGTTCCGGCGCGAGAGCCCGCGGACCTCGAGCGCCGTGCGCGCCGCCGGGTCCGCGAACGTGAACCGGCGCTTCTCGAGCGTCCGCCCCGTCATGAGCGCGACGAGCCTGTCCTCGTCCAGCTCGGCGGGGGGCAGCGTCGCGACCCTCTCGCCGTCCCGGAAGACCGTGATCCGCTCGGCCACGGCGAAGACCTCGTTGAGCTTGTGGCTCACGAACAGCACGGCGATGCCGTGCGCCTGGAGGTCGCGCACGACCGCGAGCAGGTTCGCGATGTCGCGGTCGTTGAGCGACGCGGTCGGCTCGTCGAGGATGAGCAGCTTGAGGTCGCTCGTGAGCGCGCGGCAGATGGCGACCAGCTGCTGCACGCCGATCGGGAGCTCGCCCACCTCCGCGTCGAGGTCGAGCTCCACCCGGATCCGCTCCGTCGCCGCCCGGGCGATGGTCTGCACCCGCCCCCAGTCGACGATCCGCCCGCCGCGCTCTCGGATCTCGGGGAGCGCGATGTTCTCCGCCACCGTCAGGTTCGGGAAGAGCGAGAGATCCTGATAGATGACCTGGATCCCGCGCGCCATCGTGCCCGCCGAGCCGAGGTGCTCGACCGGGCGCCCTTCGACCAGGATCCTCCCGGCGTCCGGCTGCAGGACGCCGGAGATGATCTTGATGATGGTGGACTTGCCGGAGCCGTTCTCTCCGACGAGGCAGTGGATCTCGCCCTGGCGGAGGTCGAAGTCCACGCCCCGGAGCGCGTGCACGCCGGCGAAGCTCTTGTGGATCTTCTCCAGCCGGAGGAACTCGTTCATCGCGGCGACGCCATCAGAACCCCTGGAACTGATCCACGTTGGCCTTCGTCACGACGAGCGGGCGATCGTAGATCAGCGTGTTCCCGTCGACGGACTTGGGCTTGCCCAGGTTCGGGATCTCGAAGTTCGGGCCGATGCTCGCCTTCTTGCCGTCGAGCACCGTCTTCGCGAGGTAGGCCATCGCGTAGCCGGCCTCGCCCGGATCCCAGAGGACCGCGGCGCTCATCGAGCCGTCCTTCAGGAACGAGGCCGCCTGGCTGGGCGCGGTGGTCCCGATGACGGCGAGCTTCCCGGCGAGCCCCTTCTCGCGCGCGGCCTGCGCCGCGCCCGGGGCGCCCTGGCTGCCGAAGGCGAGGAACGCCTTCACGTTCGGGTTCGCCGTGATGATGTCGAGCGCCGTCTGGCGGGCGAGGTTCTGGTCCTCCGACGCCGGGTAGCGGGTGCCGATCAGCTTGAGGTTCGGGTACTTTTTCTTCGCGAGCGCGACCGCGGCGTCGGCCCAGATGTTGTGCGCGGGGACCGTGAGCGACCCGACGAAGATGGCGTACTGGCCCTCGGGCTTCCCCATCGCCTTCACCATCTCCTCGAGCATCCGCTCGCCGAAGGCCTTGTTGTCGATCATCTCGACGTCGAAGTCGGCGTTCTTCTGCCCCGGCGACTCGTGGGTGATCGTCACGATCTTCCGCGCCCGCGCCCGCGCGAACACCGGCTCGATGGACTTGGCGTCGTTGGGGACGACGAGGATGGCGTCGTTGCCCTGGTTGATCGCGTCCTCGATGAGGCGCACCTGCTGCGCCTCGTCGGCCGACGCGGGCGCCTGCTGGCTCACGTCCAGGTTGAACTCCTGCCCCGCGCGCTTCAGCCCCGACTCGAGCCGGTCGAACCACGTCGCCCGGAGCTTCGGGACCGACACCATCGTGTAGCGCTGCGCCGCCGCCGCCGCCGGTCCGAGCAGGACCGCCACGCCTACCGCCACCGCCACCGCGCGGGTGCTCCGCTGTCTGCGCATCTTCGTCTCCTTCGGTTGATCTGCCGTGTGCTGCGCTCCCGCCCGCGGGCGGGCGGTCCCCTTCGCCCGTCAGGCCGGATACGTCCGGAACGGCGCCCGGATCCGGCCGACGTTCCCCAGCTCGACGATCGCGCCGAACACCTTCTCGGTGTCGAGGTAGTAGAACTCGTCCTCGTCGTACTTCCCCGACTGGAGGACCTCGACGCCCTGCGCCGCGAACCGGCGCAGCGCCGCCTGGCAGTCCGCGAAGTACAGCTTGATGTGGTGGAAGCCCTCGCCCTTCCGCTCGAGGTGCTCGTCGTAGATGCTCCGGCCGCTCACCGGCTGCATGAGCTCCATCTGCGGCCCGAGGTGGAAGTCGGTGATCGCGACGAGGTAGCTGAAGTCGGCCGGCGCGCCGCGGACGGTGGACTCGCGCACGTCCGGCGGGCCGAACCGGTACACGCCCCACGGCCCGATCCGGAAGGTGTCCCAGTAGTACTTCATGGCCCGATCGAGGTCCCGGACCACGTGGGCGACCTGCACGACGTCCCCGTCCTTCATGGCCGACTCCGGTGCTCGGGGCGCGCTCAGGCGAACGAGCCCATAACGCCTTCGAGGTTGGTGTGGCGCCGCTGCATCTCCGCCATCGAGACGCCCCGCTTCTCGACGAGAAGCATCACCACGATGTCCTCGAACAGGAAGAGCGCCTGCTCCAGCAGCGAGGCCATGGGCTGGATCGAGCGCAGCTCGGGCGGCGTCCCGAAGATCTGGCCGGGCACGAGGACGGTCACGTCGGCCAGCCGGCCGTGCTCGTTCTCCGGGTGGGCGGTGACCGCGCAGACCCGGGCGCCCGCCTGCTTGGCGAGCCGCATCACGTTCAGCTCCACCGCCGTGACCGCGCAGTTCACGATGAGGAGATCGCCCGGCCCGATCACCGGGGTCGTCGTGTCGAAGACGACGTAGGCGTCGAACCCCATGTGCTTGAGGCGCATGGCGAACCCTCGCATGGACGCCTGCATCCGCCCCATCGCGTAGAGCTGGATCGTCTTCGCCTGCTCGATCTCGGCGATCAGGAGGGCCAGCTGGTCCTCGGGGACGGCCTCGAGGACGCGGCGGTTCTCGTCCACGACGGCCTGCACCAGCTCGCGATAGCTCCGCATCGTCTCCTCCGCGCGCGGGCGCCGGCGGCGCGCGCGGGGAGCGTCGTCGGGCCCTGCTGCAGGGAAGATCGACACCAACCGCGTTTCGGCAAACGCGCCGCGCGGCGCGCCGGGGAGGGCGCGCACGAGGTCACGGGGAGGCCCGCCCGCCCGCGAACGCGGGACGGGCGGACGATCGGCGGGACGGTCACCGGAGCGCCGAAGGCGGGGCCCGGGCTGGGCCCCGCCGGCGGCCCAGGACCCGCGCAGCGTTGCGCCCGCGCCGCGGCGCGTCGCGCCGGAGGCGGGCGCGGAGGGACACGAACGGCGGATCCACGGGGAGGCCCGCCGTTCGCTCCGGCCCGCGTTCAGCCCGGGCCTACCATCAGTAGAAGCTCGCCCACGCGCAGACCTTCGGCCGGTCAGGCCGTTGCGGGTGAGAGGCTCGGGACCCGAGGAGCCTCGGCCCGCGCCTGGGACCAGCGACCGGACGGGGACGGAGCTATGGGTCGAGGAGCATGCGCGATCCGCTCCCCGCCGTCGCAGTCCACGGGGGCGCCGGCGAGCGTCCCTCGCCGCCGGCCGCCGACCTCGGCGGGGTGCGCCGCGCCGCCGAGGCCGCC
>JAEYOU010000713.1 GCA_023411405.1 Pseudomonadota bacterium
GTCCCGCACCGCCTGGCGATAGGTCGCGCGCGCCGCGCCGTCCAGGTTCGCCGCGGGCTCGTCGAGGAGGAGCAGCTCGGCGCCGCGCGCGAGCGCCTGCGCGATGAGCACGCGCTGGCGCTGGCCGCCGGAGAGCCCGTCGAGCGGCTCCCGCCGCAGCGCCCACACTCCCATCAGCTCCATCGCCTGCGCGACGGCCTGCTCGTCCTCGTGGGTCGCCCGGCCCGTGAGCCCGAGCCGCGCGAAGCGGGCCATCCGTACGACGTCGATCGCCCGCACGGGGAGGAGGGCGCTCGTGGCCCGGACCTGACCGAGGTACGCGACGCGGGCCGGGGAGCGGCCGGGCGCGGCGCCGAGCACGCGGAGCGAGCCGGAGCTTGGCGCGAGGAGCCCGGCCATCGTCTTGAGGAGCGTGCTTTTCCCCGAGCCGTTCGCGCCGATGAGGGCGAGAGTGCGTCCCCTGTCGAGCGTGAAGTCCAGGTCGGCCACGACCACCGCGCCCTGGTACCCCACGGCCAGCGCCCGCGCCTCGATCGCAGGCGGGGGCGCGGCCGTCTGCGGCGCGGCCCTCACGCGACCGCCCTCGGCCGAGGCCGCACGAACAGCGCGGCGAAGAAGATCGCGGTCGCGACCAGCGTGATCGAGGCGCCCGCCGCGAGGTCCGCGTGGTAGCTGACGAGGAGCCCAGCGTAGACGGAGACGGCGCCGATCGCGGAGGCCGCCGCGGCCATCGCGCCGATCCTGCGGCAGAAGAGCGCCGCCGTGGCCGCGGGCGCCAGCAGCATCCCGAACACGAGGAGCGTGCCGACGGTCCGGAAGGAGACCACCACCGTCAGCGCGACGAGCGCCAGCATGATCCCGTGGTGACGGCGGGACGGGAACCCGGAGACGTCCGCCTGCTCGGGGTCGAAGCACAGGAGCAGGAAGGGTCGGCGGAGGAGCGCGGCCAGGGCCACGATGAGCGTGGTCGCCGCGAGCTGGAGGAGCAGGTCCGTCCCCGACACGCCGAGGATCTCACCGAACAAGATCCGCACGAGGTCGCCCGAGAAGCTCCCCGAGCGCGAGACGACGGCGACGCCGAGGGCGAGCATCCCCACGAACAGGAGCCCGATCGCCGTGTCCGACGGGAGCCGGGAGCGCCGGCCGACGAGCGCGATCCCGCCGATCATCGCCGCGCTGCCCGCGGCCGCGCCGACCATCCCGGGCAGCCCGAGCAGCAGCGCGACCGCGACGCCGGGGAGGACTCCGTGCGCGAGCGCGTCGCCGACGAACGCCAGCCCGCGCAGGACCACGAACGTGCCGACCACCCCGCACGAGATCGACACGAGGAGCCCGGCCGCGAGCGCGTTGGCCATGAAGCCGTCCGCGAACGGGGCGAGGAGCGTCTCGTGGATCACCGGAGGCTCCCCGCGATGGTCCCCGCGAGCGTGCGCACGAACGAGAAGTACGAGCCGTCGGCGGGCACCGCGTGCACGGTGAGCGGGACGCACCGGACGCCCGCGTCACGGGCCAGGGCCTCGGCGACACGGGGCGGCGTGCCGACCTCCGTGAAGATCACCCGCACGTGCTCGCGGGCGACGAGCCCCTTCAGGCGCGCGAGCTCGGCCGCGGAGCTCTCCGCCTGGGTGGAGAGGCCGGGGACGACCGCGCCGATCGGCCGGAGCCCGTACCGCGCGGCGAAGTAGCCGAGCGACTCGTGGCCGGTCACGAGCTGGCGGTGCGCGGGGGGGATGGCCTCCACGGCCGCGCGGATCTCGGCGTCGAGCGCGTCGAGCCGCCGCTCGAGATCCTCGAGCCGCCCGGACAGGTCGAGCCCGAACCGTGCCCGCAGCTCGGCCGCGAGCGCCCGGGCGACGGCCTTCATCGCCACCGGGTCGGTCCAGAGGTGCGGGTCGAGCGCGCCCTCGTGGGCCTGGGCGTGTCGGTGCCCGGCCCCGGCGCGACCGACCCGCCGCGGCTCGATCGCGCCCGCGGCCACGAAGACGGGCACCCCCGTCGCTCGCGCGCGGGCGAGCGCGCGGTCCATCCCCGCCTCGAGCCCGAGGCCGTTCGCGACGACGAGGTGGGCGCGGGTGAGGGCCGCGACGTCCCGGGCGGACGGTTCCCACTCGTGGGGATCGAGCCCGTTCGGGATCGCGACCCGCACGTCGACGTGGTCGCCCGCGAGATCGCGCACCACCGCGCCGAGGACCGAGTAGGTGACGACGACGGTTCGCCTCGACGCCGCGGCGGCCGGGGACGCGAGCGCGACGCACAGGACCAGCGTGGCCAGGGAGAGCACGCGCGCCCTCATCGGCGACCCCTCCCTCCCTCCCGCTCGCACTGCAGGTGAACCGCCTGACAGTCGTCGCAGCGCTCCACCTTGTGGGACCGGGTGAAGCCGTCCCAGTGCTCGCGCTGCTCGGGGGTGAGGACCCCCGTCCCCTGGCACAGCGGGCAGGTGTTCGTGAGCGCCGCGAGGATCGCCTTGCGGATGAACTCGGAGCGGTTCGGGAGGCGCTCGATGGCCTCCGCCAGCGACGGATCGACCTTGAAGGTGATGAGGTCGGACTTCACGGAGGCCCCCGCGCGACGTATGACGACGTAATACGCCGCGTCCGCGCCTGCGTCAACCGCCCTCGTGAAGCGAGGGAGGGAGCCCCGCCCGCGCGGGGACGCGCGGCGGGCGTCGCTCGTGCGATCCTCCCGCGCTCAGGGCCGGAGCTCACCTGCCTGGAAGCGGCGTACCACCTCTTCGACCGTCCCGGTGCGCCCGACGATCACGTCGATGCCGGCGGCCGCCAGCGTCTCGTGCGCGTTCGGACCGCAGCTCCCGGTGAGGACCGCCTTCACCCCGTGCCCAGCCACGCGCCGTGCGGCCTCGATCCCCGCGCCGCTGCCGCTCGCGGCGGCGTCGTTCGCGACGGCCGTGAAGCTCAGGTCTTCGGTCTCGACGAGGACGAACGTCGCGCAGCGGCCGAACCGGGGATCCACCTCCGCGTCCAGCGAGGGGCCGCGCGCGCTGATCGCGACCTTCACCGGTGCTCCTCGCCGCGCGCCGCCCCCGCGGAGGCCTCGAGCTCCTCGACCCGTTCCCGCAGCTCGTCGATCGCGCGCGCGAGCGAGGCCTCCCCCCGGCCGCCGAAGCGGTTCCTGCGCCCCCGGCCGCGCCCGCGTCCCATCCCGAACCGCCCTCCGCGGCCGGGCCGCGCGTCGCCCGCGCCGACGCCGCCACAGCCGCCGAACCCTCGCCCCGTCCTCACGCCAGCGCCCGCAGGCCCGGTTCCATCTCTCCCTGGCATTGCCTTTCTCCTTCTCTTTCTCCCCTCGCCCCCTCCCAGGAGCATCAACCAGGCCATCGGCGTCGCGCCGGCCCCGGCCGCGCAACGGCAGTGAACCCGGGCGGTCCGCGGCGGGCCCGGCTCGCGCCGCGCCGGCGGAGTCGCGTCCACGCGACCGCCCTGGG
>JAEYOU010000010.1 GCA_023411405.1 Pseudomonadota bacterium
TTCGGGGCCGCCGTCGCGTGGCGGCCGACCGCCGCCGAGGCGATCCGCGCGGCCGGAGCGCTCCTCCAGGGCTGATCCCACCCCGTGCGCCGGCCTTGGGTGGCGCGGGACCACCGCCCTCGCCAGGCCGGCAGGGGCGCTCGCTCGCCGAGCACCCGCTCGATCCTCAGTTGACGCGTCGCTCGAACCTGCTCACGATTCTCCACAACGCCGCGAGCCCAATGACGGCCAAGGACCTCACCCTCGCGATCGACGTCGGCACCGGAAGCGTCCGGGCGGCCCTGGTGGACCTCGGGGGTACCATCGCTGCCTTCGACAACCGGCAGCACGAGCAGATCATCCCGCGCTTCGGCTGGTCGGAGCAGCGTCCGACCGAGTGGTGGGAGGGGACCGTGGCCAGCGTGCGCGGGGTCCTCGCCAAGGTCCCGCGCGCCGCCGCCCGCGTCGCCGCCGTGGCGGTCTGCGGACAGATGCACGGCACCGTGCTCCTCGACGACGACGGCCGGCTCGTCCGCCAGACCGCGACGCTCTGGAACGACAAGCGCGCGCAGGAGTTCGCGGTCGCCTTCCGCGAACGCCACCCGGACGGCGCGTACATGCAGATCACCGGGAGCCCGCCCGCCCCGGCCTGGCCCGGCCTCAAGCTCCAGTGGTTCCAGCGGTACGAGCCGGACGTCTACCGGCGGACGAAGACGCTCCTCATGCCGAAGGACTGGGTCAACTTCCGGCTCACCGGCGAGCGCGCCTTCGACATCACCGAGGCCTCGCTCACCTTCATGATGGACGCGCGGACGTGGACGTGGTCGCAGGAGATGCTCGACCTCCTGGGCGTGGACGGCGCGAAGCTCCCGCCGATCCGGCGCCCCACGGACATCCTCGGCGCCGTGACCGCCACGGCGGCCGACGAGACCACGCTCCGCGCCGGCACCCCGGTGCTCGCGTCGTCGTCCGACTTCCCGGTGGCGCTCCTCGGCTCGGGCGCGTGTCGCCCCGGGCGCGGCTCGGACGTCACCGGCACCTCCTCGCTCGTGACGCTCGTCGGCGAGCGGCCCATCGTCCACCCCGAGCTCTGCAACACCGCCACCCCCAACGGCCTCTGGGGCGCGTTCGTGATCGTGGACGCCGGCGGGGACGCGATGCGCTGGGCGCGCCGCGCCTTCCACGAGAACGCGCTCGACTTCGAGGACATCGTCGCCAGGGCGGGCGCGGCGCCGGCCGGGGCCGACGGCCTGCTCTTCCTGCCCTACCTCTCCGGCGAGCGGCTCGGCGCGAAGCCCAACTCGCGCGCGCAGCTCTTCGGCCTGACCGCGAGCCATGGGCTCCCGCACCTCCACCGGGCGGTGCTGGAGGGCGTCGCGTTCGCGCTCCGCCGCGGGGTCGCCACGATGCGCGCGGCCGGGGGCCGGCTCGAGCGGCTCATGGCGTCGGGCGGCGGCGCGAAGACGCGGCTCTGGCTGCAGATCAAGGCGAGCGTGCTCGACACGCCGGTGGTGGTCCCGGCCGAGCCCGAGTGCGGCGTCATCGGCTGCGCCGCCCTCGCGCGCACCGCCCTCGGGGACTTCCCCACGCCCGAGGCCGCCGCCGACGCGCTCGTCCGGTTCCAGGAGGAGATCGCCCCGAACCCGGCCTGGCGCGACCGCTACGACGCCATGGCCCCCATCTACGACCGGCTCTACCGCCACAGCCAGGCCTTCTACGACGACCTCGATCGGCTCCTCGCATGAAGCCCGCGAGCCGTTCACGGCCGCCCTCACCAGCCGCCGGACACGTTCCGCGGAGAGAAGCACACACGGAGGAGACACTCATGAAGCAAGCGGTCATGACGGCCCCTGGCACGATCGAGTTCCGCGACGTCCCCGCCCCGGAGCTCGGCTCGGATCAGGTGCTCGTCCGGATGAAGAAGATCGGCGTCTGCGGCTCGGACATCCACGTGTTCCACGGGAAGCACCCGTACACGTCCTACCCGGTCGTCCAGGGCCACGAGGTCTCCGGCGTGGTCGAGAAGGCCGGACAGAGCGTGAAGGGCTTCTCGCCCGGCGACGCGGTCACGTTCCAGCCGCAGGTCACCTGCGGGACGTGCTACCCGTGCATGCACGGGCAGTACCACATCTGCGATCAGCTCAAGGTGATGGGGTTCCAGACCACCGGGGCCGCCTCCGAGCTGTTCGCGGTCGACGCGGACAAGGTCCTTCACCTGCCGCCCGGCCTGAGCCTCGAGCACGGCGCGATGATGGAGCCGCTCGCGGTGGCGGTCCACGCGCTCCAGCGCGGCGGCGGCGCGGCGGGGAAGCGGGTCCTCGTGCTCGGCGCCGGCCCCATCGGGAACCTCGTCGCGCAGGCGGCGCAGGGCATGGGCGCGACCGACGTCCTCCTCACCGACGTCTCCGACTACCGGCTCGAGCTCGCCGCGAGGTGCGGCGTGCCGATGGGCGTGAACACGGCGAAGGCCGACCTCGCGGCCGAGGTGAAGAAGCGCTTCGGCGACGGCAAGGCCGACCTCATCCTCGAGTGCGTCGGGTTCCAGAAGACGATCGAGCAGGCCGTCGCGGTCGCACGGAAGGGGACCGACATCATCGTGGTCGGCGTGTTCGGCGACAAGCCGACCGTGGACATGGGCGTCGTGCAGGATCGCGAGCTGCGGCTCATCGGGACCCTCATGTACCAGGCGCCGGACTGGCACGCGGCGATCGACCTCGTGAGGGCGAAGAAGGTGAACCTCGAGCCGCTGATCACCGACCGCTACCCGTTCGACCGCTACCTCGACGCGTACAAGCACATCGACGCGAACCGCGAGCGGTCGATGAAGGTGATGATCTCGGTCGATTGAACCAGGAGTCCACATGGATCTCGAGCTCGACGGCAAGAGGGCGTTCATCACCGGCGGCAGCGTGGGCATCGGCCTGGCCGTGGCCCAGGCGCTCGCGGCCGAGGGCGTCGACGTCGCGATCTGCGCGCGCGACGAGGCGCGGGTGGAGCGCGAGGCCCGGTCGATCGCCGCGGCGCACGGGGTGAAGACGCTCGGGCTCCGCGCGGACGTCGCGAAGAAGGAGGACATCGACCGGGCGGTGGGGCGGATCGCCGAGGCGTGGGGCAGCCTCGACATCCTCATCAACAACGCCGGCACGGGCACGTCCGAGAAGATCATGGACGCGCCCGACGAGAAGTGGACCCACCACTGGGACCTGCACGTGATGGCGGCGATCCGGACCGCCCGCGCCTGCGTCCCGCTCATGCGCGAGCGCGGCGGCGGCGTCATCCTCAACACCGCCTCCATCTGCGCCAAGCAGCCGCTCTTCTACGAGCCCATCTACAACACCACCAAGGCGGCGCTGGTGATGTTCACGAAGTGCCTCGCCAACGAGCTCATCCCCGAGAACATCCGGGTGAACGCCATCAACCCCGGGCTCATCCTCACGCCCGACTGGAAGAAGACCGCCGGCATCCTCACGCAGGGGACCGGCCAGACGGTGGACCAGTACCTGGACAAGATCGCGAAGGACAACACGCCCATCGGGCGGTTCGCGACGCCCGAGGAGCTGGCCCACTTCTACGTCTTCATGTGCTCCCCGCGCGCGAGCTACTGCGTGGGCTCCACCTACTACGTGGACGGCGGCTGGCTCAAGACCGTCGAGTGAAGCGCCGCAGAGGTCCGCCGGGCGGACCAGGGACGCGGCGCGGACCATCACGGGACGGGTCGTCGCCTCCGGTTACGCGTGCTTGAAGTTGGCACGCACCGTGCCATCCGGCAGCCCGTGACCGCCCCCCGACGGATCGTCCGCGATACCACGTACCTCATCACCCGCCGCTGCACCCAGCGCGAGTTCCTCCTCACGCCCTCCGCGCTCACGAACCTCGTGTTCAAGTTCGTCCTGGCCGC
>JAEYOU010000012.1 GCA_023411405.1 Pseudomonadota bacterium
GTCGTGCTCTTCACCGACCACGACTGCGTGTGCGAGCCGGGCTGGGCCGCCGCGCTCGTCGGAGGGCTCGCGGGCGGCCACGCCGGGGCGAGCGGCGTCACGCGCGCGTTCGGGCGGACCCTCCTCGATCGGTACCAGGACTTCGCCGGCGCGATGAACGGGCGGTGGGCCCTCCCCGGACACGCCGCGCTCCTCTACGGGCCGTCCTGCAACCTGGCGGTCCGGGCGGAGGCGCTCGCGGCCCTCCGCTTCGACGAGGCGTTCCCGTCCGCCGCGGGCGAGGACCTCGAGTTCTGCCATCGACTCCGGCGGCTCGGCACGATCGCCCTCGTCCCCGGGGCGGTGGTCCGGCACGACTTCGGGTACGGCGGGACGCTCGGCGGGCTCGGCCGGTTCCTCGGGCAGATCCGGCGCTACGCCGGAGCCGACCCGCTCCTCTGGGAGAAGCACCCGGAGCTCCGCGGCGCCCGCTCGGAGGCGTGCGCCGCCGCCGACGTCCTCGCCGCCACGCCGCCGCTCGATCCGGGTGCCTACCGCCGGGCCGCCCTCTCCCGGGTCCAGCCGCGCTGGCTCGTCCCCGCGTTCTTCGTGTTGCGGCACCTCGCGCGGGCCGCGTACCGGCGTGGCCAGCGCCTGCCCGCCCGCCGCGGGACGCCCGCAGCCGGCGTCCTGCCCGGCGCTCCTGCCTCCGTGTGACCGACCGTGCGCACCTACCTCCGCCTCTTCCGGTTCGCGTGGCCGTACCGCTGGCGGTTCGCCGGCGCCCTGGGCGCGATGACGGTGTTCGCGGCGGCCAACTCGCTGTACGTCGTCCTCCTCGGCCCGGTCCTCTCCTTCCTGTTCTCGGGCGGGAAGGACGGCGCCGGCGCGGCCCTCGCGCGCGTGCTGCCGCGGTGGCTGGACCTCTCGTCGGTGCTCGCGGGCGCGGACAACCGGGGGATGCTGGCCCTCCTCCCGCTCCTCGTGTTCGGCGTCGCGCTGGTGAAGGGCGTCGCGTTCTTCGGCCAGCACTACCTCATGGCCTCCGTCTCCTCCGGCATGGTGGCCGACCTCCGCTGCGCGCTGTTCGATCGGCTCGTGGGGCTCTCGCCCGCGTTCCACACCCGCCACCACTCCGGCGACCTGCTCAGCCGGTTCAACCAGGACGTCGCGATGGTGCAGCTCGCCGTGACCGAGGCGATCGCGAGCTACCTGCGCGACGGCATCACCGTGGTCTGGATGCTCGGGACGTGCTTCTGGATGGACTGGCGGATGTCGCTCATGGCGTTCTGCGCCATCCCCGCGACGCTCGTCCCGGTCGTGCGGATGGCGCGCCGGCTCCGCCGCACGACCGGCCAGTCGGCGGCGAGCCTGGGCAAGATCTCCGAGATCGCGCTGGAGACCCTCGGCGGCATCCGCGTCGTCCAGGCGTTCGGGATGGAGCGCTACGAGCAGGGGCGGTTCCGCGACGCGATCCGGTCACTCCGCCGCTTCGAGCTGGGCATCGCGCGGCTGCGGGCCTTCTCGTCGCCGCTCATGGAGGTGATGGCCGCGGGCGGGATCGCCTTCACGATCTGGTGGGTCGGCGGCGAGATCCTCGCCGGGAGGCTCGAGGCCGCGAAGCTCCTGTCGTTCATGACCGCGGTCCTCATGCTCTACACGCCCGTGAAGCAGCTCGGGCGCGGGGGCCAGCTCGTCATGATGGGCGCGGCCTCGGGGGAGCGCCTCTTCTACGTGCTCGACTCGGCCGCGGCCGTGCCGGACGAGGGGAAGGAGCGGCTCGAGGGGCTCCGGGACGCGATCCGCTTCGAGCGGGTGACCTTCGCGTACGGGGACCGGCCGGTGCTGGAGGAGGTGGACCTCACGCTGCGGCGCGGTGAGGTGGTGGCGGTGGTCGGCCCGTCGGGCGGCGGGAAGACGACGCTCTCGAACCTGCTCCCGCGGTTCTGGGATCCGCAGGGCGGGCGGATCACGATCGACGGCCGCGACGTCCGGAGCGTCACGCTCGCGAGCCTGCGGGCGCAGATCGCGGTGGTCGGACAGGAGACCGTCCTCTTCAACGACACGGTCCGCGCCAACATCGCGTATGGCCGCCCGGACCTCGCGCAGGAGGACGTGGAGCGGGCGGCGCGGCGCGCGCAGGCGCACGAGTTCATCGCGCAGCTCCCGCAGGGCTACGACACGGTGGTGGGCGAGCGCGGGGTGCTCCTCTCCGGCGGCCAGCGCCAGCGGATCGCGATCGCCCGCGCGTTCCTCAAGGACGCGCCCATCCTCGTGCTCGACGAGGCCACGAGCGCGCTCGACGCCGAGTCGGAGCGCGAGGTGCAGCGCGCGCTGGACGCGTTGATGCGGCTCGACGGCGTCCACCGCCGCACGACGCTCGTCATCGCCCACCGGCTCTCGACGATCCGCCACGCGGACCGGATCGTCGTCCTGGTGCAGGGCCGCGTCGCGGAGGTGGGGACGCACGACGCGCTCCTCACGCGCGGGGGCGAGTACGCGCGGCTGTGGCGGAGCTTCGAAGGGCTGGAGCGGCCGCAAGCGCTGGGCACGGGGTGACTCGCGCGACCGGACCCAGAGGTCCGCCGGGCGGACGGGGGGCGCGGCGCGGACTGTCCCCCGGACCGCCCGCATGTGCTTTCGCTCGGTTGCCTTGGCACGTTCTCTGCCAATGGCACCGTCCGTGACCGCCCCCCGACGGATCGTCCGCGATACCACGTACCTCATCACCCGCCGCTGCACCCAGCGCGAGTTCCTCCTCACGCCCTCCGCGCTCACGAACCTCGTGTTCAAGTTCGTCCTGGCCGC
>JAEYOU010000072.1 GCA_023411405.1 Pseudomonadota bacterium
GAGCAGGTCCTCGGCGCCGTGGCGGGGGACGACGCGTAGGGCCCGCACGACGGCCGGGCCCGCGGCCGACCGGCGTCCCCGCGTCGGGTCGCCGCCCGGTCGCACCCCTCCTGCGGGCCGTCGCGCCCATGCCCAGCCTTCTCTCCGAGACGCGATGCACGCCGGAGGGGCGAACATGGAATTCGGATCCCAGGATCAGGACCTGTATGCGCAGGGCTCGCCCGGCTCGAAGGACACCGGGGAGCTGAAGGAGAAGGCGACCCAGCTCACGCACAGCGCGCGCCAGCGCGCCATGAGCACGGTCGACGGGCAGAAGGCGCAGCTCAGCGGGTTGCTCGACAAGCTCGCGCAGTCCGCCGAGGGCGATCGGTTCGGCCAGTACGCCGCGGACTACGCGCGGCGCGGGGCGGAGTACCTGCGCCGCCACTCGGCCGAGGAGCTGTTCGACAACGTGCGGTCCGGCGTCCGGGCGCGGCCGGGCCTGCTGCTCGGCGCCTGCTTCGTGGCCGGCCTCGCGATCGCGCGGGTCATGAAGCGCGAGCCGGGTCCGCAGCGCTTCGGCGCCGACGGCGGCTGGGACGCGGAGGGCCGCGCGACGTACCAGGGCCGGCCCGCGTACTGGGACGAGGAGCTGCCATGAGAGCGGAGCGGGAGTTCTCCCGGGGCGAGCGGCTGTACGACCGGCCGCTCGGGGAGCTCGTCCGCCAGCTCGGGCAGGAGAGCCAGGGCCTCGTGCGCGACGAGCTCCGCCTCGCGAAGGAGGAGCTCCGGGCCGAGCTCGCGAAGGTGCAGAAGGGCAGCGCGCAGATCGGCGCGGGCGGGGCGGTGGGCTACGTCGGGCTCTTCCTGCTCGGCGTCACCCTGGTGGCGGTCGGGGCGACGTTCATGCCGGTCTGGCTCTCGGCGCTGATCGTGACGGTGATCTACGCGGCGGTGGGCGGCGGGCTGATCGCCGCCGGGCGCGCCGCGCTCAAGAAGGCCCGCCCGGCGCGGGCGGTCGAGCACATCAAGGAGGATGGCCGATGGGCGAAAGAGACGATGCACGACATCAAGTCGAGCAGAGGCGCGAACGCATCGCGCACCTCGCCGGCGAGGTATCACGACGCCTGACGCCGGAATACGCCAAGGGGAGGGCGCGCGAGATGGCACGAGAGAAGATGGGGAAGGTGCGGGAGAGCGCGGTGCACAGCTCCTGGCTCGCGCCGGCGCTGGGCGCCGGCGTGGGGATGCTCGTCGGGAAGGCGCTGCAGTCGCGGGCGCAGTCACGCGAGGATCACCGCCACGACGACTACTACGAGGGCCGGTTCCGCAGCTCCGGGTACCGCGGGGACTACCGGGAGTACTACGGACGGACGGCGTACCGCGAGGACACGCCCTACGAGGCCTACGGTGAGGGCACGCCGCCGTCCGAGGTGGGGGAGGTGCCCGGCGGGCAGTACGCGACGGGCCACGAGCAGCAGCCGGGCGGGCGGCTCGAGGAGATGAAGGAGCACACCGGCGCGCGGGTCCAGGAGATGAAGGACCGGGCAGGCGCGAAGGTCGAGGACCTCAAGGGCCGGGCCGGCGAGCTGAAGGAGCGCGCCGGCGCCAAGGCCGAGGACCTCAAGCACCGCATGAGCGACCAGGCGCACTCGCTCCGCGAGCGCCTGCCGGGTCGCGCGCAGCTCCGCGCGAGCACGTACGAGGACACCGGGCTGTGGGCGCTCGGGGCCGCGGCGCTGGGGCTCCTGTTCGGCTTCGCCCTCCCGGTGACGCAGAAGGAGCGCCAGCTCCTCGAGCCCGCGAAGCGCAAGGCGCGGGAGCTCGGGGAGCAGGCGAAGGAGATGGCCGTCGAGAAGGGCAGCCAGGCCCTCGACCAGGCCCAGGAGCGGATCAACGCTCCGTCGCAGGAGGGCCAGCAGGGCGGGCCGCAGCCGCAGGGGGAGGCGGAGTCGCCTCCCGCGCTTCACTGAGGTCGCCTGGGCGGTCGGTCCGTGGCTGCCGGGTCATCCGGCCCGGACCGACCGCCTGAACCGCTCGAGCGAACGCCGGGGCGCGCCTCGCGCTCTCGGAGGGCTCACTGCGTGGCCCCGTTCGCCCTGGTCGACTTCTCCGCCCTCTCCTCGAGCCGCTTGAGCACCCGATCGATCATGTCCCGGAGCAGCTTGTCCGCCGCGAACCCGGACACGACCGCGAGCACCGCGAAGGCGAACGCGGTCGCCCCGGCAGGTACCCCGAGGCTCACGACAGGCCCCGAGCTCCCGTCGGGCGGACCGAGCGAGAACACGATCGCGGACCTCGCCACCACGTACACGAACGCGGCCGCGAACGCGCTCAGGATGGGCTTCGCCAGGAGGGGGTACAGCAGGTAGCGCCAGTACGGGCCACCCTGGACGAACAGGAAGTCTCGCCGCGTCAGCAGATTGCTCGCGTACGCGCCCATGACCCCGAGCAGCATCACCGGCAGCAGGTCCGCGGCAGGCTCCTGCCCGAGCTGCGTGATCGGCGCGAAGACGGCCGCCTGGGTCGTCGCCCAGAGCACCGCGCTCGCGGCGAGGGCGGCGACGAGCAGCACGCCGCTCCACACGCTCGTCAGCATGTTCTCGGACAGGACCCAGAAGCGACGATCCACCTGCCCGTTGACCATCTGGAGCGCTGCGCGCACGGTCTCCCGCATCTGCTGGGTGGGCGCCTCGCCGGCGTTCAAGCTCTCCACGGCCTTCGCGAGGGGGCCCTTCTCACCGCCCTCGGTCCCGAGCCACAGCGCGCGGACGCCGGGATCGGAGATGTTCACGTCGAAGTCCGACCGGACCCCGAGCGCGCGCGCCGCGAGGCCGTCCCGGTCCACGAGGAGGATCAGGTCCTCGTCCACGCGGTGCAGGAACCGCCAGGCGAGGTGCGGGTGGCCCCAGTTCCCCGCGAAGCACGCACGCGCCTTCGCTGCGTTGTCGAAGCTCCGGTCGCGCAGGGCCGTGAGCGGTCCGGGAGGTACGTTCACGAGCTCCAGCTCCTGCTCGACGGCAGCGATCTTCGCCCAGAGCCGCTCCTGCGCTGGATGGAAGTGCTTCCGCAGTGCGTCGAGCTCGTCCTGGAGTGGGCGCCGCTTCGTCACCGCGCCCGGCTGCGGCGGTTCCCTCGGCGGAGGTAACGAGGTCGGCGGCGGCGTCGTCGATGCGTCCGCGGTCGGCGCGGTGGCGCCGCCCGTCAGTGTCAATGCCTTCGCGAGCCCCTCGTCACCCATGGCGGCCTCCCTCGTTGCCGGCAGGAGCACCGACGGCTCCTCCGTCCGTGGGTCTCCTCGACATCGCGAAGCGAGTCTACGCCCGGCGCCGGATCGACCGAGGAGATCGCCTGGGTGCCCCATCGATCGCACCTCGGCGGCCAGATTCGCATCGTGGGTGAGGGTGCGGCGGCGGCGAACGGTCAATCGGACAACGACCTGCGGGCGAACGGCTCGCCGGTCGCCGCCCGCGTGGGTTCTGCCCGTAGGAACGTCACCCTCGCCCGCGTGCGGACCGATAGTGAACGGAGAGCGTCAGCGGCCCTCCTGACGTGAGCGCCCCGCTCGCCGCCGGACGCCGGGGAGGAGGACGACATGGGAACGGCGAGCCGAGGAGTTTCCCTCGCAGCATGTGTCGGTGCGCTCGTCGCGTGCGCGCACGTGCCGCCGGAGGCGGTGCAGCTCTCGTATCAGCTCGGTCAGGACCTCGAGTCCCTCTACGCCTCGTACGACGAGATGATCCACGACAGGTTCGAGGAGCTGCGGGCACGCCGCACCGCGTACGTCGACCAGGAGTGGGCCCGCGTCTACCTGGCGAAGTTCATCGAGAAGGGGAGGCTCGTCGAGATGGCCCAGGGCGCCGTCGTGCTCGACGTCGGTCACACGCGGTTCGTCCCGCCGACCGCGGGGCGCGAGAAGCTGGAGCTCCTCGACTCCGTCGCGGCCTGGAGCCGCTCGGCGGTCCGAGGGATCGAGCGGAAGCGGGCCGAGCTGGTGGCGCCCCTGGACGACCAGGAACGTGCGGTCCGGAGGGACCTCCGGGAAGCCTTCGGCCGCCTCCTCCACGCGAACGCGTACGTCTCGGCGCACCTCGCCAGCGCGAGCGGCGTGCAGCAGCAGCAGGACGAGCTCCTGCAGCGGCTCGGCATCAAGGAGCTCCGCGACCGGATCGACGGGCAACTCGTCAAGGCGTCCGAGGACGCGGCCGCCGCGCTGCAGAGGATCCGCGCCGGGGACGAGCTGGTCGACGAGATCACGGAAGAGGCGCAGCTCCTGGACAAGCTCCGGTAGACGAGGATGAGCCATGGCCAACGAGAGTGTCGGTACACCTGCAGGCGATACAGACTTGATGGAGAAGCTCTCCGACGAGTCCATTGATGAGGCGGATGCCGAGCTCGCCGAGGAGGAGCTGAGGATGATCCGTGAGACCACGTTCGACTGGGCGAAGTACCGCCCTGCGATCGGCGAGGAGGAGACCTACCAGGCGCTCCAGGGGCGGTCGCCGCAGCCACGGTGCACAACGAGGCGCTCGCGCAGCTCAAGAAGCGCATCCAGGACCTGGGGGGCGCAGCCGTCTTGCTCGCGAAGAAGCTGCTGGTCACGACCGGGGGCCTCGCGAGCGGCGAGGTGGTGTGAAGCGCCCGGAGCGGGATCGAGCTCGCACGCGTGGGCGCTTCCAGGCCCCACGGTGGTCCACGTACTCGACGCAGTTCGCGTCGCCGTTGCAGATCGCGCACTCGAAGATGCGAAGCCGACACCCAGACTTGAACTGGGGACCTACTGATTACGAATCAGTTGCTCTACCAGCTGAGCTATGTCGGCGCGAAACCGGCGTTAACTAGCATCGCCGGCGCGAGGCCGCAAGGGGGTGAACGAGGCGAGCGCCTGGGGCGTTCCGTCCCACCGCTCGTTCAGCCCTCCTGAGCGCTCGTTCGTCCTTCGACTCCGCGGCCGCTGGCGCGGCCGCTACGCTCAGGACGAACGGCTTCGGCGATCCTCCTCCGCCCGCGCTCCTTAGCTTCCCCTCCATGGCGAACAAGATGAGGCCGGGATCGCAGCGGAACGTGCTTGGGCAGGAGGCGGCCAACCTCCGCCGGGGCGCGCCCGGGAAGCGGTTCATCGGCGAACGCGCGGCGCAGGCTCGCGAGGCGAAGCAGGAGGAGCTGGCCAAGGTCACGCACCTCGCGGAGGCGGCGGAGGCCCGCCGGCGCGAGGAGCAGGAGCACGAGTCGGTGATCGGGATCCTGGCCGGCCTCGCGGTCGAGTCGTTCCGGCTCGCGAGGGCGTTCGCGATCGCGCCGTTCCGCATCCTCGATGCCATCCGGCGCACGCGCGGGGCTGGGGCGGAAGCCTAGCGGGCAGGCGCCAACCCCCCGGAACCAGGGGAAAGACGCCCGAACCGGGGCGTGCGAAACCGAATGTTCATTCGGTCGCATTGACCGCTTACTCGGTTTGCCCGATAACGCGTTCGTGTCGTTCCCGAACGCCCGCGAGGACCGCCGCGCCCGCGAGATCGAGCGGACCCGCCAGGACATCCTGGACGCGGCCGCCCGCGTCTTCGCGCGGGGCGGGTACCAGGCCGCGACGGTGCAGGGGATCGCCCGCGAGGCCGGGTTCACGGCGGCCTCGCTCTACACGTACTTCTCGAGCAAGGACGCCATCTTCGAGGGCCTGCGCGAGGACATGCGCCGGCGCGTGGTCGCGTCGTTCGACGTCGCGGTGCCGAGCGGGCTGAGCTTTGCCCAGAGCCTCGAGCTGCTCCTCCAGCGCCAGCTCGCCCTCGTGGCGGAGCGGATGGACGCGCTGCGCGTCTTCTTCGAGCGTCCGCCGGCGCTCGCGGAGGAGCGGGACATGCGCGCCACGCTCCTCGAGCGGCTGGCGGCCCATCTCGAGGCGGCGGCCAGCGGGGGCGAGCTGCGCCTCCCGGCTCGCGAGGCGGCCGCGGTGCTGATGGGGCTCGTCCACGGGGTCGTCATCTCGTGGGTCGCCGGCGAGGAGCTGCCGGACCCCCAGCGCCTCGCGGGCCGCCTCGTCGACGTCTTCCTGCACGGCGTCGCCCGCCGCGACGACCCCTGACCCTATCGCCTCGGAGCCGATTCACCTTCGGAGAACCCGTCATGAAGACCTCGTCCAAGCCCGCCACCCTGGCCCGCCTCGCCGCCTTGGCCGCGCTCGCGCTCTCCGCCTGCGCGAAGGGGGACCGCGCCGCCCTGCCGGCGGCGCCCTCCGCCGCCGCGAACGCCGTCGGCGTCAAGATCGTGAAGCCCCAGGCGGACGCGGGCGCGGTGCTCCGCGCCACCGGCGAGCTGCGCGCGCGCAACGAGGCGGTGCTCTCGGCCGAGGCCTCCGGCCGGATCCTCCGCTTCCACGTGGACGTGGGGTCGCGGGTCCGCAAGGGCGACGTGCTCATGGAGCTCGACGCCTCCTCGCAGCGGATCCAGGTCCAGCAGGCCCGGGCCGCCCGCGCCGCGGCCGACGCCGCGCACCGCTCCGTCGCGCTCGACCTGAAGCGGACGGAGGAGCTCGCGAAGGGCGGGGCGGCGGCGACGGCCGCCCTCGAGAAGGTCGAGATCGGCGAGCAGCAGGCCGCGGCCGCGCTCCAGCAGGCGGAGGCGGCCCTCGCGGCGGCGCAGGACGCGCTCGCCAAGACCGCCATCCGCGCGCCGTTCGACGG
>JAEYOU010000147.1 GCA_023411405.1 Pseudomonadota bacterium
GCCCCGGAGTGCGACGGCGCCGACCTTCACGTCGCGCGCGAGGGCGTCCACGTCGATCCCGGTCACCTCGACGCGCGACAGGGCGAGCGGCGGCTCCGCGGCGCCGCGCGGTCCCACCGCGAGGCGGTCGACGGTCAGCTTCCCGCCGGTGAGCCTCGCCACGCGGCTCGCGGCGCTCCACTCGAGCGCGTACCCGGTCTCGAGGTCGAGCAGCCCGTCCCGGAGGTCGGCGGGGATCCGATCCTGGAGGTACGCGGCGTAGCGCGGGAGCGGGATGCGCTCGAAGGCGAGCGTGCCCGTGGACTGGAGGGGCTGCGAACGGACGGTCCCGGTCCAGCGCAGCGTCTCGCCCGCCTCGGTCGTGCCGATGAACGAGTACGGGCTGTCGCGACCGCCCTTCGTCCGGAACGTGTCGAGCGTGAACGTGAGCGGCCCGAGGACCGTCTCGAACGCAGGGCGGCGGGTGGCGTCGTGGAACGCGACGCGCCCCTCCTCGACGGAGAGGCGACCGATCCAGAGGCCGAGGCCACCCTCCTCCCTCGACGGCTCCGTCGCGGCGGGCGCCTCGGGGCCGCTCCCCGCGGAGAGCAGGTCCTGGAAGGTGAGGGTGCCCTCTGCGTCGAGCCCCACGTGGACGGAGGGGCGGACGAGCCGGATCTCCGCGAGCCCGAGATCGCCCCGGAAGAGCCGCAGCGGCGCGAGCCGGACGTACAGGGAGTCCCAGCGCAGGAACGGCGCGCCGCCGGGGTGCCGCACGGTGAGGCCGTCGATGGTGGTGCTGAGCGCGAGCGGGTTCACCCGGACCTTCGCGACCTCGACGACGCGGTGCAGCGCGGCGGTCCCCTCCTCCACCAGCGCGCGACGCAGGAGCCGCGGCGCCACGAGGAACCCGAACGCTGTGTAGACCGCGAAGACGGCGAAGGCGGTGACGCCGGCGCGGAGCAAGCGCGACTTCGGGAGCGAGCCAGAGGACGAGCCGAGCATCCCCGGCATCTACCCGTTCCCGGGATCGCCGTCCACGGCGGCGCTGCGCGCGCCGGGACGCGCGCCCCGGTCGGTTCACCCGCTCGCCCCTGAACCGTCTCGCCCTCACACCGCGTACGAGGGAGCGCCGGCGATGGTACGACGTTGCAGGGGGGACGACCTTCTCACCTCCCTCGGCGGCTCGGCCGGGGGGCCGCCGCTCGGCGTTGACCGCTGGGTAGAGGAGTGCGAGCGTGCGCGTCGTTCGGGAGGACCCTCGATGCGCAGCGCCGCGCTGTTCCGTCTGCTCCACCCCGTCGCGGGCGCGGTCGCCCGGCAGCTGTCCCGCCCCAGCGGGTGGTTCGGCCGGACGGTCATGACGCGGGTCTTCAACCGAGGAAACAGGGAGCTCGTCGAGGCGACGCTGGACGGCCTCGACCTCCCTCCTGGCTGCGCGCTCCTCGACGTCGGGTTCGGAGGCGGGATCCTGCTCGAGCTCGCCCACGGGCGTGGAGTGCGGGTGCTCGCCGGCGTCGACCCGTCGGAGGCCTCCGTCGCCTGGATGCAAGCGCGGAGAGACAGGCTCCCGGAGTCGGAGCTTCGCCTCGTGATCGGCGTGGTCGAGCGGCTTCCCTTTCCGGATGCGACGTTCGACGTCGTGGCGTCCACGAACACGGTCTACTTCTGGCCCGACCTCGGCCGCGCGTTCTCGGAGCTGTACCGGGTGCTGCGGCCCGGCGGGTCGCTGTCCGTGGGGTTCTCGGGACCCGAGAAGCTCCGGACGTTCGGCGGCATCACGCGCCACGGGTTCCACCACCACGCGCCGGACGAGCTCATCGAGGCCGCGGCCGCCGCGCGCTTCGGGGAGATCGGCGTCGTCGACTTGCACGGGCGGATGACGGAAGGCGATCACGTCCTCCGCGCCTCGCGGGGGAGCCCTCAGCGCCGCTGAGGGCAGTCCTCCGGAGATGCGAGTTCCGCCCGCGCCGGCCCGGCGCTAGTCCTGGGTCCATGGAACTCATCGCACGCAGCGTCGTCATCGGCGCCGGAGCCACCCTGATCATGGACGCGTGGGCTGCCCTGCTCCGGCGGTTCGGGATCCCCTCCCTCGACTTCGCGATGCTCGGTCGCTGGATCGGTCACCTCCCCAGGGGCCGCTTCGTCCACGAGCGCATCGCGCGCGCGGCGCCCGTCCGGGGTGAGCGGGCGCTCGGCTGGGCCGCGCACTACGGGATCGGCGTCTCGTTCGCCGGGCTCCTGCTCGCGCTCTTCGGCCTCGAGTGGGCGCACGCGCCGACGATCGGGCCGCCGCTGCTCGTCGGCGTCGTCACCGTGGCGGCGCCCCTGCTCGTGCTGCAGCCGGCGCTCGGCGCGGGGATCGCTTCGCGGAAGACGCCACGCCCGCTGTTCAACTCGATGAAGAGCCTCGCGACGCACGTCGTCTTCGGCGCCGGCCTCTACCTCGCGGCCCGGGTGACCGCGCCGTGAGCCCGGAGGATCGACGCGGCCGCCGCGAGCACCGGGTCCTCCTTCCGGCGCGCGAGCTGCGCGAAGAGCACCCGCACGGGCGCCGCCGCAGGGCAGAGCAGCTCCACCTCCGCCGCGCGCCGCGCCTCCTCCGCGGCGGCGGCGTGCAGGAGGCCGACGCCGAGGCCGCTCGCGACCAGCGTCCGGATCATCGGCTGCGTGTCGACCGCGATGACGCGGGCGGGGCGGATCCCGCGCGCCCGGAAGAGCGCTTCGGCGGCCCGTCCGCAGCACGCCGCGGCGGGCGGGTAGATCCACGCCGTGCGGGCGAGCGAGCTCCAGTCGAGCGGCCGCGAGGGATCGAACTTCCCCCGGGCGGCCACGAGGTACACCTCGAACCGCGAGACCTCGATCGTGGTCAGGTCGCGGTCGGCCTCGCCGCCCTCGTTGTAGACGCCCGCGTCGAGGGTGTCGTCGCGCAGCGCGGCGAGGATCTCGGCCGATCGCGCGTGCGTGAGCGAGACCTCGACGTCGGGGAAGCGCTCGGCCATCGTGGTGAGGAGAAGACCGATGACCTCGTGGTCCGCGCTGCTGCCCGCGCCGAGGCGCAGCCTCCCGGTGAGCGTCCCACGCGTACGCGCGGCCTCCTCCATCAGCTCCCGGTGCGCCGCCAGGGTCTGCTCCGCCTTGGCGAGGAGGCGCCGCCCGTCTGCCGTCAGCGTCATGCCCCGCGAGGTGCGCTCGAACAGCGTCACCCCCAGCACCTCCTCGAGCTCCTTGACGTGCGCGCTCACCGCCGGCTGGCTCAGGTGCACGACCTCGGCCGCGCGCGTGATGCTGCCTTCGCGGGCGACGGCCACGAACGTCTTCAGCTGGTAGAGATCCAATTCCTGCGCTCCCCGCCTGGCGTGCCCGAGCGGTGTAGCGCCCCCGGGGGCCGGCGGCAAAGGCGTTCCGGGGCGCCCCGGCGGAGAGGCTCGCCGGTGGTCCGGATCGGAAATCGCGCTTCCCTGCGCGGGGTTCCCCCACGGTTTGGATGGGGGAGTTGACCGCGCAGTTCACCGCGTGCGATAGCGCACAGATACGCGATGTGAGCGGTCACATGCTTCGCATTGTGAGCGGAGCGATTGACCAGTGGTCCCGTGTCCGCGCCTGCCCTCGTGGCCTGGCGCTCGTTTCGTCGCGACCCGTCGAGGCGGTCCTGCCGCCGTGGAGAAGCCATGACCCTCAGACCTTTCCTGGCCGTGAGCCTGATCGCAGCGACCTTGGGCGCGTGCGGCCCCGAGCTGGACTCGGGCGAAGCCCTGGATGACGGAACCGCCAGCGCGGCCGGCAGCACCGTCTCGATCAACGCGGGCGGCGCGGCGACCGGCAGCTTCGCCGCCGACGCCTACGCCTCCGGCGGGAACACCTACTCCACGACCAGCGCCGTCGACACCTCCCAGCTCA
>JAEYOU010000148.1 GCA_023411405.1 Pseudomonadota bacterium
AGATTGAGGAAAATATAGAAGCAAGCAGGATTTTGGCAAAAAGTGGAGAATTAAGAAGTAAGCTGGAAAAAACCGAGAAAAAGCAGAATGAACCACAGGTAAGTTCCAACCTGCAGGATTTGAAACAGGGCTTGCAAGCTGCTGGTAAGGGAGAAAGTAAAGGTGACTTAGAGGAAACAGTAATAAAACATGGGGGAGAAGCAGGAAACCATTTGTGGGTTGAGGCTAATCCATTAACAGAAAAAGGGACAGCAGGATCGCCACCAAAAGAAAATTGTCCAGGTTGGGAGCATGCTCAGGATTTGAATAAAGTCCAAGATACATGGGTTAAAGGTCATCTGCTGAATCACCATTTGCATGGACCTGGTGTAGCGTGGAACCTCGTTCCTTTGACTAAGAAGAATAATAGTGCAATGGCTGTTGGACCTGAGGAATTGGCTAAAAATTTAGTTAAGGAAAAAATTCTTTATTACAGGACAGAGGTAACATTCCACGCAGGTAAGCAACCAATAATGTACTTCCCGGATTTAATAAAAGTTAGCGTAGGTGAAAAAATCAATAATAAAATTACTATTATTGAAAAGTACTCTTTTAAACAGGATAAGCCACCTGAAAGTGTTGAAAATGTTACATATAATATCAATGAATTTGGTAGGGACTTTTTAAGGGATAAATTTGGTATACCTGAAGTATTTGCTAAAGAGATTATATATGTAAGAGACAAATATGGAAGAAAATCTGGAAACAATGGCAAGGGCAGATTCGAAAGTTTTTTAAACTTACAGGATTTGATGGAAAAGTACTATACGAATAAGTTAGATCCAAGTACCAAATTCACAGGAGCCAAATTGGATAGCTTTGATAATAACCTGGCAATATTAGAAAAAAATATTATTAAAGACAAAAAGTTGGAGGTTAAATAATGGTTAATTTTTATGATTCATTTGGTGGTTTTTTTAAATACTTAGAAAGTTCAAAAGTAAAGATTAAAGAAAGTTGGACTAATACTAATTTCTTATCATTGTCGCAAAGGTTACTTAGAAGAAATATACCTTTATTATATGATAATTGGAATATTACTATAAAGGAAGAAGACTTAGATTATTTTAACCTATCTGGAGTATCAATTTGTTGGTCCAATACACTTGGTGAAGATGAATTTATTTGTGGTGGATTTCAATTTAATGGCTTCAGTGAAGCTTTAATTCAAGATTCTGATTTTTGGGATACCTTTAATTCTATTAATAAACATCAACCAGACGAAAAAGAGTTAGGATTTTTGAAAAAGTTAAACTGGTTTGAAAAACAATCATGGGGTGACGACGGAAGATATGGATGTTTTTTAAGAGAAGCAGGAGATTTTCCTCCGCAGATATATTTTTATGATAATAGCGCCTATTTTCAAATAAATCTAACTCTTGATGAATATTTTGAAGCGATGATTGCAAGTTGCGCCGTACGTGGATGGCAATATTTCTATATTGATATTCCAGACAGATTTCCGGATTTGGTTGGTATAAATAAGGACATTATCTTAAAGGATGTAGAGCTTGCTGTAGAGCTCTTGCCTAAACTGTTCCCTGATAAAGATTTTTCTTACCATATTGGGAAAATGGATTATATAAGAGATAGATTGAAGTAGGGAACTGTAAAAATACGAATAGCAAATTATATCTTTAAGGTCTTAATGGATTTATCCTCTGTTAAGGCCTTTTTATTTTTTAGCTCTGTTAGATATAATTGTTGTTAATTGAACATTTGTTCGATTTATGGAATAATTGTACCACTATCATCGACAGGAGTGGAATTATGCCAACCATAACAGCAATTAAGACAGATATAGCCTCGTTAGCCGAGCATGACCTACATGATTTGTTCAATTACATTGGTGAAATCATGGCAATAAGCACATTGACCCGTAATTTACCGAAATATTGTAGAGAATCAAGGTTTGCAAGTGGCTCTATATGTCCATACTGCAAGGCTGAAAGTATTATAAAACATGGCAAGCTTAATGGTCGTCAGCGTTTCAAGTGCAAGAACTGTGGCAAAACCTTTAATGATTTTTCGTTATCTGCTCTTGCTAATTCAAAACTACCTTTAGTTAAATGGCTTGAATATGCCAAATGTATACTTCTCGGTTATTCAATAAGAAAGAGTGCATCCATAGTAGGTGTTGGAGTAAAGACTTCATTCTTTATGAGGCACAAAATACTTTATGCAATAAGAACATATATGGGTATAGGTGATGTGTCTGGGGTTGTAGAGATAGATGAAACCTTTGTTGCAGAAAGCTTTAAGGGAAACCAGAAAAAAGCGGTTTTACTATTCCACGAAAATCTCGCAAGAGGGGCAAGGAGGTAAGCAAACGGGGTATCAGTAATGAACAAGTTTGCATCGCCACTGCGATTGATAGAAACAACAATATTATCATGGAGATGGTTTGCAAGGGCAGGATACGTTCTAAAGACCTTGAACGTTTATACGGTGAACACCTGGACGATGGCTCTATCATATGCACGGACTCTCACAAAAGTTATATACAGTTTTCAAAGAATCAGAATATTGAGCATATTCAGATTAAGAGGGGACACCATAAAAACGAATATACCACATTTCACATATCAATAGTTTGCATAGCTTGTTTAAAGGCTGGTTAAGACCGTTTAACGGAGTCTCAACTAAATACCTCTCAAACTATATACACTGGTTTAAATGGCTTCAGAATTTTAAAGCTGATAAGGAAACTGTGAAAACAAAGAATATCATCGTTCATAGTGCAACAAGGTTTATAGACTGCAAAATCAAGCAATATCAAAAACGAGAGCCTATATTTGTATAATCCTCATAAACTTGACATATGCACTCGTACGGGATAGTATTAGAACAACAAATATTCGTAGTTTTATAAAGTGTTCAACTTAAGATTATATTTTCTATGATGGGGAGACTTGATTATGGAGATAAAATTCAAAGAATTTACTATTTCTGACGATACGAATAAAATTCAAATTGATAGAGTTTGTCAATTGTTAAGCACAACATATTGGGCAAAAGATAGACCGAAGGATATTATTGAAAAATCAATAACTAACTCCGTATGCTTTGGTATATATTTAAATGATTATCAAGTCGGATTTGCTCGTTGCGTAACCGATTTTGCTACGGTTTATTGGCTCGCTGATGTTATAATTGATAATGACTACAAGAAATTAGGTTTAGGAAAAGCTCTTGTTGAAGCAATTGTAAAACATGAGAAAATAAAAGGTTGTTTTGGAATTTTGGGAACAAAAGATGCACATGGACTGTATGAAAAATATGGTTTTAATTTGGTAACTGATAGATTTATGAGAAAATCCGCTGAATAAACCTTATCACTACCTCACATCGTAATGTTTATATACGGTGCGAATCCGATTATGTGAAGCACCTCTTTAATTGCATAAAAACAACAATGTTATCTAACATAGCTTATTTTTTAAATTACTAACTAATGCCTCAGCTAATCTTTTCAAGGTAAGGGAGTAACTGCCACACTGGACTTTATGGCAAAAACCGTGGACAGTATGTTCACCGGTGTACAGAAGCTATACAAGTCGGTAATGTCAGGAATCAAGAAGTTCCTGAGTATGGACTCTAAAAAAGTGTTCAATGTTGTAATTGAAGGAGCTCAAATAGCGGCAGAAATAACAGCGGCAGTTTTAACAGGCGGAGGAAGTGTAGTAATTCAGATAGTAACCTGGCTTGGAACAACTCTGCCACAG
>JAEYOU010000185.1 GCA_023411405.1 Pseudomonadota bacterium
GCGCCGGGGCGCAGCCCGCGGCGCTGCCGCCGCTCACTCCCCGAGCGCGTCCACCAGCGTCTCTTCGAGCTCCGTCGCCGTCCTGAGCGTCGCGAGGTTGGCCTGGTAGATCGCGGCCGCGCGCGCCTGGCCGACGAGCTCCCGGACGAGGTCGACGCGATCCGGCACGAGGAGGGCGCGGTCGGCCCGGACCTCGTCCATCGCATCACGCCCGGTGCGCGGGTCCGGAACCGGCTCGACGTCGGCCGTGACGCCGCCGCCCGCGAGCTCCGCGGGGACGACGCGACTCGGCGTGAAGTCCGCGGTGAGCGCGTTCGCGACGTTGTTCGCGGACACGTCGACCGCCAGCGCCGCCACGAGCAGCCCCGACTGCGCGATCCCCGATGCGGAGCTCATCCACGCCTCCCGGCGAAGTCCTGCCGATGGCGTCTTCGGCACCGCCGCCCGAGGGCGATAAGGCGCCGCGGGACCTACAGCAGCGACAGGAGGAGCTCCGTGGCCGAGCGGACCACCGGCGCGCAGCGGGTCTTGAAGAGCCCGTCGGCCGCGGCCTGCGCCCGCCCCTCCGGCGTGGAGAGGTCCACGCCGAGGATCTCCTTGCAGGCGATGGAGCCGTGCCGCTCGGCGAAGCGGCCCCAGAGCTCCGCGGTCTTCGCGTAGGCCGCCTGCTTGCGCGGGAGATCCACGGTGACGCCGGAGCCGTGGGCGAGGCCGAGCGCCATCATCGCGCCCGTGACGGCCCCGCAGGTCTTCCCGCTGCCGATCATCCCGCCGCCGAAGCAGCACGCGACGCGGGCGGCCTGGTCCTCCGGGAGTCCAAGGCGCGGGGCCACCGCGGCCAGGACGGCGCACGAGCAGGAGATGCCCTGCGCGAAGAGCTCCGCCGCGCGGGCGACGGGATCCGCCGCGGGGTGCTGCGAGGTGGTGTCGGACATGCTCAGGCCTCCCGCTCGATGCGCCCCCACTCCTCCATGGAGCGGCCGACGCAATCCTCGATGGCGAGCCCGGCGAAGTAGTTGCCCGTCAGCGCGAGCCTCCCGCCGGCGAGGCAGCGATCGATCTCCGCCACCACCTCGCCGTGCCCGAGCGCGGGCGCGGGCAGGGTCCAGCGCGCCTCGACCACCGGACCGAGCTCGTCGGCGGACACGCGCAGCACCTCCGCCATCCGGCGCAGGCGGGCCTCGCGCGCGAGCCCCGGGCGGAAGTGGAAGGCGAACGCGCGGAGCGACGGGTGCGGGAACGGATCCCGCGTCACCGCAGAGTGGAAGAGATCGTCCACCGGCACGACGAACGCGACCTCCGGCATCCAGCAGCGTCCCCGCGGGAGCACGACGCCCATGGTCTCGACGTCCACGGCGCGGACCTTCGCCACCGCGTCGCCGAGCTCGTGAAAGTCGTCCCCGAGGAGCGCGACCGCGCGGGCGGGCGGCACCGCCACCGCGACCACGGCCGCCGTCCGCGTGCGCCCGTCCGCGGTCTCGACGGCGAACCCCGCGCCGTCGCGCCGGACGCGCGTGACCTCGACGCCGGTCGAGGCGGTCACGCCGGGCAGCACGGCGGCCGCGTCGCAGACGGTCTGGAGCCCACCCTCGAAGCCGTAGCTCCGGGGGAACTCCTTCCGCCGCGGCCGCTTCTTGAAGAGCGAGCCCGGCCCCTCCGCCGGGAACGCGTCCGCCTTCTGCGAGGGCACCGCCTCGAGGAACGGGGAGAGGATCCGGTCGTAGTTCTGCCTGCCGATCAGCCGCGCGTAGTACGAGTAGACGGTCTCGCCCGCCTTCTTCCGGAGCACGCCGCGCGGGAAGGCGGCCGCCGCCTCGAGCCAGTCCAGCGCCAGGAGGACGCGCGGGGGGGTGAGCCACCTGTACGCGCCGCCGCGGAGCAGGCCGAAGCGCTTGCGCGCCTCCTCGCGCCGGACGAGCTTGCCCGCGGCGCCGGACGCCGTCGCGAGCTCCAGGAAGCCGCCGTAGCTGTTGTAGGCGGTGTGGGCGCCGAGCTCGAACCAGAAGCCGTCCGGGCGGCGGTGCGTGTGAAGGCACCCGCCGACGCGCCCGTCGCGCTCGAGCACCTCGACCGCCCGCCCCGCGTGCGCAGCCCGCCAGGCGAAGGCGAGCCCGGAGATGCCGCCCCCGACCACGATCACGTCCGCCATGGCGCACGAGCGTTGCAGACAACCGCTCCCCGCGCCAGCGCGTTCGGGGCGCAGGCCCCACCAGCCCGCGAACCCGCTGGTTCGGGCCATCCCGTTGGTCTAGTAATGGCCCATGCGCATGCGGATTGGCTTCGTCGGCCTCGGGACCGTGGGGGAGCCCATCGCAAACAACCTCCGGAGGGCCGGCCACGAGGTGACCGTCTGGAACCGGACCCCCGCGAAGGCGGACCACATCGTGTCGAAGGGCGGCACGCGCGCGACGTCCGCGCGCGCGTGTGCCACCGGCAAGGACCTCGTGTTCACCTGCGTGGCCGACGAGCGCGCGCTGGACGCCGTGCTCGACGGTCCCGACGGCGTGCTCGCCGGCCTCGCGCAGGGCGACGTCCTCGTGGACCTCTCGACCGCCGGCACGCGCGCCGCGCGATCGACGCAGGAGCGCGCCGCGCAGCGCGGCGCCCAGTTCGTCTGCTGCCCGATCCTCGGCTCCAGGGCCGCCGCCGAGCAGGCCCAGATCGTGCTCGTCGCGGGCGGCCCCGCGCCGGCGCGCGAGAAGGCTCGGCCCGCGCTGCACGCGGTCTCGGCGCGCCTGTTCGAGCTCGACGATCCGGTCCAGGCGGCGCTCCTGAAGCTCTGCGTGAACGCGGTCGGCGGCGCGATGATCACCGCCCTCGCCGAGGCGCTCGCGCTCGGCGCCGCGGGCGGGCTCGGCGTCCGGCGCATCGTCGAGGTGCTCCAGGCCTCGTCCTTCCACTCGCCGCTCTACCTCATGAAGGGCGAGCTCATCGAGCGCCAGGACTTCGCGCCCCGGTTCAAGCTCGCCCTCGCGGAGAAGGACCAGCGGCTGGCGCAGGAGGCGGCCCACGAGCTCGGCGCGCGCGTGGCGCTCAACGAGGCGGTCCGGCGGCTGCTCGCCGAGGCGGCCGAGAGCGGCGGCGCCGACAAGGACGTGGCCGCCGTCGCGGAGCTCTGCCTCGCCGCCGTGAAGAAGGATCCACGCTCGTGAGCGCGCCGCACGCCCCCGTCCGGCGCGCACCCGGCGGGGCGCGCCCCGCGACTCCCTAGGCGGGCCGCGCGCCGCCGTGCGCGCCGTCCAGCGCCTCCGTCACGAGGCGGGTGAGGTCCTCGAGCGAGAACGGCTTCTTCACGTACCCGGCCGCGCTCCCGATGGGCTCGACCTCCCGCGCCACGTCCTCCGGCGCGGTGGCGGAGACGAACACCACCTTCGGGCAGCGATCCCCGAGCAGCTTGCGCAGGCGCTGGTAGAGCGCCGCTCCGCTCATCTTGGGCATGCGGTAGTCGAGCAACGCGAGATCCGGCGGCTGCCGCTCCGCCAGCTCCAGCGCCTCGAACACGTCCGAGGTGGACACCGCGGCATGCCCCATGCGGCGCACGGCGATCTCGAGCGCCCGCCGCACGATGTCCGTGTCATCGACGATCAGAACCTGAGCCACGACGCTACCTCACCTCTCCCGCGGGCGAGGGACATGCGCGTGGCGTGCCGGCCGCGAGCGACAGGTCGCAGCCGATTTTTCCGTGCGCGAACGGGCGTCGCGGGCACCCTGGGTCAGCGCGGCGCGGGTGGGCTCGATCCCACCCGGAGTGAGAATCGGCCGGGCGGGCGAGCGGCGGCTCAGGCGCCGTAGCGATCGAGGGTGCGGCGCACCTGCTCGGCGAAGTGCTTGCGCGCGGCGGGCGGAGAGAGGACCTCGGCCTGCCCGCCGAGCGAGAGCGCGAAGCGGGCGGCCCACTCCGCGCCCGCGCCGACCTCGACCACGGCGCCGCCGTCCTCGAGCCGCCGCACCAGGCGGATGCCCGGCCGCGCGATCGCCCACGCGGTGGCGCCCGCCGCGATCCGGAGCTGCACGGGCTCGCCCCGCGCCTCGGAGAAGAGCCGCATCCGGCCGAGCTCCGCGTCCCCCGGCGGCTCGAACCGCTCGGCGAGGGGCTGGCACTCGCGGATGCGATCGACCCGGAAGGCGAGCGGGCGCTCGCGCTGCCGGTCGTGACCGTACAGGTACCAGTGGCCGAAGCGCTGGGCGAGCGTGTAGGGGTGGACCACGCGGTCGGTCTCGGCGTCGCGCGAGGCCGAGTGGTAGGCGAGCCG
>JAEYOU010000238.1 GCA_023411405.1 Pseudomonadota bacterium
TATCATAACTGCAAATGATAGAAACAGAACTGCTAAGCTAGTCCTAGGATAATAGGCAGTCCAGAAGAAAGCTCGCTGTGCAATGAAAAAGAACGCAGCAATGAATGCATAGACTTCCTGCAAGTACCTTTTCGTAATGATGTATACGACTACTGGAACTATTGAATACAACCCGGAATACAGAGTTTTAAATAAGTACTCGGGATTAACGTCGATAAGCGAGTTATACAGAGTAGGAAATAATGAAATACTCAGACAGACATCTAAGCAGTGTCCGTGCAAAATACTCCATCTGTAACACTCCAATGTATTGACGAAAAAATAGTATTCAGCGTGAATATCATCGCCGATCAGGTACGGCGATCTAAGTGAAAGAAGTAAGAGAACCGATATGCTGATGAGCAATATTGAGATAGGATAAATATGGGAAGATACTTTCCGGTGTGAGATGCAGAGAAGAAGAACATAACTTACAATTGCCAATAACAGTACCTGAACGAGAAGGTTGCTGCCGCCTGAATTGACGGAAGATATGCCATAGAGACTAAGTGCCGGAAAAAAAACAGAAACGGATAATAGTATTTTATCGGTAGCAGTAAACTGGATATTAGCAAGATCCAGATGCCACCCTGCTTTTAATCGTCCAGTCTTTTTGCAAACTGCCAAAAGTCCAACTACTGCCACGTTTAGAGAGGCCAATAGTCCATATGTGTCCAATGGAGCGCTCTCCCCGAGGAGGGGCAGAAGAGCATTGACAAAAAGTCCATAGAATAGAGAAAATGAAAGACTCAGCCCAACAGCTATCATCCATCTTTCTAGAAGAGAGAGTTCATCTAATCCAAGAAACATGAGAATTAAATACCCTGGGATGAATGAGAGAAGGATTAGACCACAGATCTGCCTCATAACCGGGATATTTAAGAGGATAGCAAGATCAGCGATGCTAAGAAAGAGGAGGATCGTAACAAGTGTGTTATTGTACAGTCGAACTCTCATCGTATTATCCCATTTACGACATCATCGTCAAGCACAAGGCATACCGTGGGACACACTTAAACAACTTCCTGAATCAGAGCACGGGCGAATCTTTTTTTTGCCTCCTCAAACGTGTACTTTTGCTCAATGTATTTACGAGCATTTTGAGCGACTTCTTCTAGTTGCGAGTAACTCAGGGCATAGAGTATATTATCGGCAATGGATTCAGGGGCATTGGATCCCATGAGAAAACCAGTTTCTCTATCCTGAATCTCACTAGGAATGGCCCCTACGGGGGTTGCCAACACAGGAACACCACAGGCCATTGCTTCCAGCATGATGTTGGGAAGACCTTCGGTATACGAGGGCAGTACCAGTAATTTCAGGGTGTTCAGATGTCTAGGAAGGTCTTCATGGGGTACCCATGCTGTGACGGTAACTCTATCCGTGAGCCGACGATGCTTTAGAAGATGCACAATCTCCTGTCGCATTTCCCCATCACCTATTAAGACGAACTTCATGTCCTCCTTGCTCTTTGAGAGAATTTGTATTGCAGCTAAAAGATTACGAATTCCTTTCTCTTCACTGAAACGCCCAACGTATCCTACAATATTGTCCCGTTCGGAAAAACACTGATAGACCGAAAAGCGCTCGCAATCGATATAGTTCTGCGTGGCAAACACTAATTTATCTGCATATTTTCGCATCAGGCGTTCGTCGACGAGTTCGTTTGCAAACACGACGATTTTGTTAGAAATTGTATGATTCACGAGATCCAGAAACTTTTGGAAGGCAACGAACACTGGATTTTTCTGAGAGAACACGGGATGGGCTAACGAACCCGACGAGACAAAGATGGTTTGCTTCCCAAGGAGCGCTGACGCGATTAGTGGAAGTGTAAGGGTACGTTCACCCATAAAAAATACCACACTCTGGATCTCTTTAAAGTGGAACAGAATAGAAACAATCCTTAGATAAGCCACAAGAGACCTTGGATACTTGACCAGCGTTTTTTCTGGAATACTCGTCTCGACCACGAAAAGATGCACATTATCTCCTATCTGAATAGATGCCCCCGCATTTCCGGTAACTACATAAACATCGTTTAAAAGCGATGCGAACAGATTAGTGAGGTCAGAAAGGGGGGTAATGCTGGCCTTTAATAAGAATGGGCTTGAGATTATGCATATTTTCCCATTTTGCGGATTCATCTTAATACCCCTTAAGGGAGAATAGATCGCCACAAATCGTCTAGCAGAAGCAATTTCAGGCCATCCAATTTAGACGACATATAGGAGACCCATTATTTATATTTTTGGCCGCCGTTTTGCTTCACAGTATCCTAAAAATTAGAGGCTTAGGCAATCAATAAGGAGTCATTGCGCCTAGACTCCGGACTGGATTCATAACTTGTTACCTGTCAGTTAGTGCCCACCAAAGGTTTGGATACAAGGCCCTTGGCAATCTAGATATTAACAGCCATTGGTATCTTTCTCTTGTGAGTCTTTTTGTTTCACAACCCTTGAGGATAGCCGTCGCCAGTTCGTTTCTTC
>JAEYOU010000301.1 GCA_023411405.1 Pseudomonadota bacterium
GACGTCCTGACGGCGAAGCGCGCGGCGCTCACCGGGGTCTCGTTCGAGCTCGCGTGGACGAGCATCCCCGCCTTCGAGCGCATCTACGCCGCCGAGCTGCGCGCGCGCCGCGTCGTGCCGCCGCCCCGCGTCGAGCGCGCGGTGTCGGGCGCGGCCGGCGGCACCGTCCTCGACGCGGCGCCGGGCTTCTTCGCCAACGTGCTCGTGCTCGACTTCCGCAGCCTGTACCCGTCGATCATCCGGACCTTCAACGTCGACCCGCTGGCGCACGCGCGGGCCGAGCGCCGGGCGCCCCGCCCGGACGATCTGATCGCCCCGAACGGCGCACGGTTCGAGCGGATCCCCGGAGTCCTGCCGGCGATCATCGCGCGCTACGCGGCGCAGCGAGAGGCCGCCCTCGCGGCGGGGGACGACACCGCGGCGTACGTCTACAAGATCCTCCAGAACTCCTTCTACGGCGTGCTCGGGGCCGCGGGGTGCCGGTACGCGCGCACCGAGCTCGCGGGCGCCATCACGTCGTTCGGCAAGGTCTTCCTCACCACGGCCCGGGACTTCTTCGAGGCGCGGGGACTGCGCACGCTCTACGGCGACACCGACTCCGTGTTCGTGCTCTCCGGATGCGACGACGGGGCCAGCTTCGAGGACCTCACGGCCGCCGGCGCCCGGGAGGCCGAGCGGCTGAACGCCGCCCTCGCCGAGCAGCTCCGCAGCCGGTTCGACGTCCCGTCCTACCTCTCGATCCGCTGCGAGAAGGTCTACCGGCGTTTCTACATCCCGCGGCTCAAGCACGACGCCTCGGGGGAGGGGCGCGGTCGCGCCAAGGGCTACGCCGGCCTCCGGCTCGGCGCGCAGGGGGCGTCGGAGGTCGAGGTGAAGGGGATGGAGGCGGCGCGCAGCGACTTCACCCCGCTGGCCCGTCGCCTCCAGGTGGAGCTCCTCGCCCTGGCGTTCGCGCACGCCGGCGAGGCCGAGGTGCGCGACTTCTGCCGGGACCTCGTCGGCCGGCTGCAACGCGGGGAGCTCGACGGGGAGCTGGTGTACCGGCGATCGCTCCGGCGACCGGCCGAGGCCTACGAATCGGAGAGCCCGCAGGTGCGCGCGGCGCGGCTCCTCGGCTGGAAGGGCGAGCGAGGCCGGGTCTCCTACGTCATGACCCGCGCCGGGCCGGAGCCGCTGCAGCTCCGCTCGGGTGCCCCGCTCGACTATCCGCATTACGTGGAGCGCCAGCTCCTGCCCATCGCGCGCTCGATCGCGGATGCTCGGGGCTGGGACGCGCGCCCGTGGTTCGGCGAGGGAGCGCAGCTCGGGCTGGCGCTCCGGAGCTCCACCGGCTGAGCGAGGGGCGCTCGGGCCGCCGTGCGGTCCCCCCCGGCTCCCGCCCCGCCACTCCAGCCCTCCCTGGCGGATGGACACGCACGCTCCGTGAGGCGTACGGACATATCGGACGGTCGGTAGTGCGAGTCGGAGCGGCGTAGGACGGGGAGCGCGGGCGGCCCGGTCCGTCTCGTCGTTGGGCCGCGGCCGGCGGGTTGCTCGGGGCTCCATCCGACGCGGTGAACACGGGAGGCGCGTCATGGCGCAGCTGCAGCCCGAGGTCGCGAGTGGAGCGGAGTCGTCGAAGAACGTGGGCAGGGCCGTGTGGGGCCTGCTGCTGATCTGGGTGGGGACCGCCGTGTTCCTGCGCTGGGACGGAAGCGTCGGCGCGGTGGGGGCCGGCGCCATCCTGCTCGGCGCGCAGGCCGTGCGCAGGTACCGGCGTCTCGCGGTCGACACGTTCGGATTGATCGCCGGGGCGCTGCTCGTGCTCTGGGGCGTGGGGAGCCTCTTCGAGGTCGCGATCGACCTCTTCCCCCTCCTGATCATCGCCGCAGGCATCGTGCTCCTCGTCTCCGCCTGGAGCCCGAGGACGCGGCATCCGATGGGCGGGCGGCCGGACGTCCAGGCGCCGTCCCACGGCCGCATCTAGGTCGGCCGCGCGTGGTCCCGCTCCCGCTCAGGCGGCCTGCCCGTCCGCGCCGGCGTCGTCGAGGAGCCTCCGCTGGCCGGTGAGTCGCTGGATCGGCGCGACGTCCTGCACCGTCTCGAGGCACCCGAGGTAGCGGCCGGTGCGATCGCGCACGGGCCAGTAGCGGATGTGCACCTTCCGCGGGCCCATGTCGATCCAGAACTCCGCCACCGCGCGCCGGCCCGCCTTGAAGTCGGCGAGGATCCGCTCGACGAGGTGCACGGACTTCTGCGGGTGGCAGCTCCGCACGTTCGTCCCGATCGCGCCGCGCGAGCGCGGGAAGATCTTCTCGCCCCGCTCGTGGCTGAAGTAGCGGACCCGGTCCTCGTGATCGACGAACGAGAGCTCGACCGGGAGCGCGTTCAGGATCGCGGCCAGGACCTCCCGGTCCACGCCGTACGAGAGATCCTCGAGCTCGGCCGCCTGGACGATCTCCTCGGCGATCCGGTGGTACCGGCGACGCGTGTCGAGCCCGACCTCGGCCTCGATCTCCTCGATCCCCGGGACGATGCTCGCCTGGGCCTCCGCGTCGAGCAGCCGCGCGGCCATCGGGTAGAGGATGTCGTTCTCCTTCCAGAAGTGGTCCTTGCACAGGGCCGCGTACGCGGCGAGGGCCTCCCGGAGCACGTCGAGGCTCCCGCGATCACCTCCCACGTACGCCGCCACGGCGAGGTCGAGCCGCTCGACGAGCGCCTTCGCCTGCGCGTGCTCGGCGAGCATCACCGCGAGCGGCCCGCCCTCGACCGGCATGCCGGCGCGCGCGAGGAGCGCGAACACCGTGCGCTCCTCCTTCTGGTTGTGGCAGCGGTCGACGTAGTCGACGAGGTACGCGCGCACGTTCGCGACCAGCCCGGGCGTCGGTCCGTCGGGAGCGGCGAACGCCCGCTCGGCCGCGGCGAACACGCGCTCGGCCGCGGCGAACACGCGCTCGGTGATCTCGTGGTCCAGCATCAGCAGCTCACGCCAGGTCTCGCTCATGATCGGAGGGCTCGGAACGGTCGGTGAAAAACGCAAAAGAGGATACAGATATCCGGAAAGGCGGGCAGCCTGCACCGCGCCCGGGGGCGTGTCAAGCGGCGCGCTTGACACTGCGCGCGGGAGGGCGCATCGTCCGCTGATTTCGGACGTCGGTATCCTCTATTGGGCGGGTCCCCGCGCGTGATCTTCAACACCTCCGCCACCCACGCGCTGCGCGCCATGGCCTACCTGGCGGCCCACCCCCAGGCCGAGGCGACCCTGGGGCGCGACCTCGCCGAGGAGATCCAGGTCCCGGCGCACTACCTCACCAAGGTCCTCGCCACGCTGTCGCGGGCCGGGCTGCTCCTCGCGAGCCGGGGCGCGCGGGGTGGCTACCGGCTGGCGCGGGCGCCCAGGGAGATCGCGCTCCTGGAGATCGTCGAGCCGTTCGAGGGCAAGCGCGTCCGGCCCGGGTGCCTCCTGGAGCCGGGCCGGCCGTGCGGGGACGACGCCGCCTGCTCGGCGCACGAGGCGTGGTCGAAGGTGAAGACCACGTACCTCGGGTTCCTCGAGCGGACCTCGCTCGCGGACATCCAGGAGCACGGCGGGCCCGGCGATCCGCCGTCCGGCGTCCCCTCCCGCACGCGCGCTCGCGCGGGGGTCGGGAGCCGCGGTGCCGGGCGCCGTTCGAGCCGTTCGAGCCGTTCGAGCCGTTCGAGCCGTTGAGACCGTTCGGGCATCGACAGGGACGGGCGCCGGCGACAAGCTAGGCGGGTGGTCACCCATCCCGAGAAGGTGCTCTTCCCGGACTCCGGGATCACCAAGGGCGAGCTGTGCGCCTACTACGAGGCGGTGGCGCCGCTCATGCTCCCGCACGTCCGCGGACGCCCGGTCACGATGGAGCGGTTCCCCGCGGGCATCGGGAAGAAGGGGTTCATCCAGAAGGACGTCTCGAAGGGCTTCCCGGGCTGGCTCGAGCGCGTCGAGGTCGGGCGGCGCGGCGACGAGGAGGGCGGGGCGGTGCACTACCCGCTGGCGAACGACGCGCGCGCGCTGGTCTGGCTCGCGAACCAGAACTCGATCACCCCGCACGTCTGGATCTCGCGCGTCCCGGAGCTCCGCCGGCCGGACCTGTGCGTCTTCGACCTCGATCCCTCGGAGGAGGACCCGCGCGCGCTGCGCGCCGCCGCGCTCGCCGTGCGCGCGCTCCTCGACGAGCTCGAGCTGCCGTCGTACGTGAAGACCTCGGGCTCCAAGGGGTTCCACGTCGTGATCCCCCTCGACCGCGAGGCGGACGCCGAGCGCGCGTTGCGCTTCGCGCACGGCGCGGGCGCGGTCCTGGTGCAGCGCCACCCGCACCTCTTGACGCAGGAGTTCATCAAGGCGGACCGCGGCGGCCGCATCTTCGTCGACACGGGGCGCAACGTGCCGGGCGCGACGTTCGCCGCGGTCTATGCGGTTCGTGCCAGGCCCAGCGCGCCGATCTCGGCGCCGTGCACGTGGGCCGAGGTCGAGGAGGGCGCGACCGGGCCGCGCACGTTCACGCTGCGGGCGATGCCGGCGCGCCTCGCGGAGGTGGGCGACCTCTGGGCGGGCATGGACGCCCGCGCCAGCTCGCTCCGCGGCGCGACGGCCAAGCTCGAGACGATGCTGACGGAGGAGGACTGGCGCGAGGCGCTCGCGGCCTCGACGCGCCGGCCCGTGTCGCGCAGGGCTGCCGTCGATCGCGCTCGCGCGCGGTCCGGCAAGGCC
>JAEYOU010000341.1 GCA_023411405.1 Pseudomonadota bacterium
GGTCATCGTGGAGTCCTTCTTCGAGTCGGTTGTGAGAGATCACTCGAAGGGTCACGCGGTGACCGCGCCGCCGTCTACGACGACACGATCACCGACTACCGGTACACCACTCTGACGGACTCCACTACGAACTCCCCCGGGGTGGCGCTCTGGGCGGAGAGCGCCTGGTAGACGGCGGCAAGTCGGCGAGGTTCGGAGGCGCTCGTCGGTCCGGCGAGGTCGCTCCAACGGGCGAGGATCGCCGCGCGGGCATCCAAGCTCATGACCGGCGGGAACACATCTGGGTAGAGCAGATGCTCCAGCGCGTACTTCTGTGTCGCGGCGCCCGACGACGCGTCGAGGCTGTCGAGGAGGGTGACCAAGGCGTCGGGGTCGGCAGTCAGGACGCGACGACGCTGGTCGGTCGGCAGCTGCTTGAGTGCGAGGAACGCCTCGACGAGGAAGGCGAGCAGCCGCCACCGATAGCTGCCGTATGCCGTGCCCATGCGGACGAGCCCGGAGTCGAGAGTCGCCGCGAGGTGATCCGGCGGTGGTGTGGTGCCAGGAGAGAAGTCGAGAACGCGCGCGACGATGCTCCGCTTCTGCGTCCCGCTGACGGACTCCGACCTCGCCGGGAGCAGGTAGACGTAGAGGAGCTCCGCGGCCAGCTGGACCGCGCCCGGGGAGGACGACGAGAGCTGCGTGGAGAGCTTGCTGAGGAAGTCACCGCTGCCGGCGTCGGGCTGACCGATGAAGTCCCGGAGCAGCTCCTCGCCCTGCGCGAGCGTCGAGCCCGGCCGGCCGGAGAACAGCGACTGGTCGTCGAGCAGGCACCGGTCCCGCCACTCTGCGGCCGCCGCGTAGACGGGCTGGGCGGACGGGTACGGCATGCGCGTCGCGGACATGGGTGCCATGTAACCGCGCGGGGTGCGCTTCAGTCATCCAGTGGAAGCTGCAAGAGTGATCAGGGCACGCTGAATGGCGGCCGTCGGCGGCGCACTGCCGTACTTGCTCGCTAGGCCTCTCCAACGTCCGTCTCGTGCATCCGGGGCACGAGCTCATACAGCATTGGCTCGGCCTCCTTCATCTGGCTCTCGACGGCCTCAGCGAGTGCGGAGTCGTCGAGGCGGACTCCCAGTTCACAGTTCCGATTTTCTGCGCTCCACGAGTAGTTGGCGCTCGTCACGATTAGGAACCGGTGGTCGACGCTGACGAACTTGGCGTGGTTGCGGATCGCCTTGCCGTTGAGGGCACGCGTCTGGAGGACCCGGGCCGGCGTGAGCCACGTGGCAACTTCCACGGCGCTCGGTGATCCCTCGCTGTTGGCCGCCTTCGCGTCAAGGTAGATGCGGACCTGCACACCCGGTGTTCGAGCGGCGTCCTGTAGGGCGCTCCAGAGCCCGGACGTCTGCTGGAAGTTGAAGGTGGAACAGACTACGGAGGTCCGCGCGCTCCGCACCAGCTCCGCCGTTGCGATCGTGAGTGGACTTGCCTTAACCAGATGCCCCGGCATCGTCCACACGGCGTGTGCCGACGTCGCGACGGACTTCGCCCCCTGGATCGCACGCAGCGCGGCGACGAGCGCCGGCGCGTCCAACGCCGCAGCCTGCAGCAGCTGTTGGGCCTCGGTGCGGCGCGACGGGTCGACGGCGGTGAGCGCCGAGGACAGCGGCTCGTGATCCGCGATCCGGTCCGCCAGCTGACGCGCCTCCGTGGCGGTCAGGTAGGCCCCGACCGCCGCGACGGCGCCGCTGTCAGCCACGGCCGAAGAAGCCCAGGCCGAGGCTGTCGGGCAGGTCGACGAGGAACCGCCGGTCGAGGAACCGGTTGGCCCGCTCGCACGACGTCTCCGACGCCATCGCACAGCAGTGGCACGCGGCGCCGTGCAGGAAGTCCTCGGGATCCTTGGGCAGCCGATGCGCGCAGACCGGGTCCGACGAGCAGCGGCGGGCCCGCAGGAGTGCCGACTCGAGCAGCGTGTGGAGCCGCTCCGGGTCCGACTGCTGCACCAGACCCCCGAGGGTGCCGTCGGAGTCTGACGCCGTCGTCAGCAGGAGCAGGCCAGCGGCGGCCTCTCGCCCTGGCCCCGCCTTCCACGCGTAGACGCGCTCGCTGATCGACGCCGCCGAGTACCCCGACCGCATCGCCATCTCGCGGATGAGCACGTGCGCCAGCGTGTGCACCAGCCAGTACCGCGGCGACGGGAGCCGGGTGTCGGGGTCGACCTGCGCTGCGGTCTCCGAGTAGCGGTTGGCGAAGTTCCGGCGATGGGCCTCGATGTGCGCCTGCCACGCGGACGATCCTTCGGCGCGCTCCTCCCAGGCGCTGACCGCCGCCTCGTCGAGCTGGAGGAAGACACCCTCTCCTCGGTCCTCGGTGGCGACGGTCCACGTCGGCCTCCGGTCCCGCGTGAGGGGTGCGAGGCGGTTCCTCACGTCGGCGACCCGGTCGAAGTCGTCGATCCGCGTGAAGCCGACGACGGCGTTCACCTTCCGTAGCCGGTCCACAGCCAGTACGCGGGAGACCTCGGGCCGAAGCTCGTGGTGCCGTGCGCGCGGCGACAGCATCAGCCCGGAGGGGTCGTCGTGGTGAGGGCCGGACGGGTCGCGCTGGAGGTACAGCCACTCCGGCACGAGGAGATCGGTGCGGTCGAACCGCTGGAGCTGTTCGAGACGCTCAGCCTCGTCCGGAGGCGGCGCGAGCGCCTGCGCCACCACCGCCGAGAGATCGGCGTCGTTCAGCTCCGCGAGGTCGGACTTCGCGTACTTCAGCAGCTTTCGGAGCGTGGCCATGTCGCTGCGGTTCCCGATGAGGTCGTCGTGCTCGACGGCAGCAACGAGCCGGTCGGCACGGTCAGCGACCTGCTCGGCCGGCTGGGCAGGCATCACGACGATCGACTGCGTGGTGGCGAACCAGAGGTTCGATGCACCCACGAGCATCAGTCGCGCCGGGAGCGCGCATCCGGGCTCGAACGCATCCAGGTGCGGGTGGCGCCCGCGGCATTTCGGGAGCTTCCCGACCGCGGCCTCTCCCTGCGCCTCGTTCATCGGGCGGCGAGCGCCGCACGCGGCGCACTCGATCGTCGCAGACGCGCCCTTGCCGACCGCGCGGTCGATCATGCGCAGCGTCGGCGGGTCACCCTTCTCGCACCTCTCTCCGCGGTGGACCCACCACGCGTAGGGGAACTCGTCGAGGTGTCCGGCGGCGCACACCAGGAGGTACCGCGCGGGCCGTGCCGGCCGTCGCGCGGCGCTCTTCCCGCCGGCGCGGTGGCGGCCCCGCCCGGGGCACCCGACGTGCTCGAACCGCGCCTCGTCGGTCCGGTACGGGTGGGTGTTCGTGTACGCGTAGCGGCTGATCGGGGCGAGGAGGTCGCAACCCGTGCACCGGAGCCACTGCGGGAACACCCGCGCGGGCACGCCGAGGTCATCGCTGTCCTTCGAGGCGAACGACCGCTTCGGCGCCCACGGGAACGGTCGGAGCTCGCGGACCTGGTAGCCGAGGATCGTCCGCACGGTCTCGAGCAGCCGAGGCGCATGGACGGTCTTCGTCGTGTCGCGACGGGCGTAGATGCGCTCCCAGTCGTCCAGCCCAGCCGGCATCACCGTGAACTGCGGGAGGTCCATGATCGCGCCCGGTCCGTACGTGTACAGGAGCGACGTCGGCCTCGCCGAGCCGACCTTGGCGCGGTTGCGCTTGAGGTTGGCTTCGTCGGCACGGTCGGCGTCCCCGAGCGGGTCCAGCTCCCCACCGGCGGGAACGAAGGCAGCCGTCTCGGTCATGCGTCGCCTCCGTCGAGCTCCCACGCGGGCCCGCCCGTCGTGGCCGGTGTGAACAGCCGGTCGGCGACCGGGCTGACGAGCAGGTTGATCTCCGGCTGCACCTCCCGCATCGAGTTCGGCACCACGAACGGCGGCGCGTCCCCCAGGACCGCGTGCCCGACGGCGTCCTCTGGGCTGGTGAGGAGCGGCGCCTCCTTGTCGGTGGTCGCCTTCTCGTAGACGAGCGCGAGGTGCTTGGCCGCGACGGAGTCGTGCCGCTTCTTCCAGTTGCCCAGCAGCCCCTCGAAGCGCGCCTGCGCCGCGCTCGCCGCGGAGTCGCCGCCGGCCTCCCTGACGCGCTCGACCAGCCGGGCGACGATCTCCTCGAGGGCGCCCCACTGGGCGCCGATCCGTCCAGCGCTCTTCTCGCCCGAAAGCCCGTCCGGCCTGGTCCCGTGCAGGACGCGGGCGGCCGCCACGAGCATCGCGGCGACGCCCCGGTCGAGCGACGTCACTGAGTACGGAGTGACCGAGAGCGCCTCCACCTGCGCGTAGAACGTCTCGTGGTAGTGCCGGAACTGCTCGAAGTGCGCGAGGTCGCGGGGCCGCGCCCAGTTGCCCAGCGTGACGACGAGCCCGGGCCGCGACTCGTCGCGCCCCACGCGCGACGACGCCTGGATGTACTCGGCGGTGTTCTTGGGCTGGCCGACGACCATCATGAGACCGAGCCGCGGCACGTCCACGCCCACCTGGAGCATCGACGTGGCGAGCACCACGTCATAGGGCGGGTCGGATCGCGTCGGGAGCTTCTCCCCGGCCAGCCGCCGGCGGGCAGCGTCCGCCTTCGCGCGCGTGGAGTCCAGGTCGGCGCGGAACGTCCGGGACATCTCGTCGAGCGTCGACGTGATGGCGGACGAGGCGATCCGGGAGGTCAGCTCGGCGACGTGCAACGACCCGAAGTCGGTGCCCAGCCGTCGCGGCACGCCCGTCCAGCGGCGCCCCTTCGACAGTGCCGTCTGGACGTCGTCGGCGAGGTACCGCGCCATGCCGGCGAGCTCGCGCGTCGCGTTGAAGTAGCCGACGAGGGTCAGGTACGGGTCGGCGCAGTCCCCGGACGTGTCGAGCATGAGTTGGGCGCCCGCCATGAGCACCTCCGACACCCGGATCTCGGCCGCGGTCAGGCGCACGCCCGTCGTGGAGACGCCGACGTACCGCCGTCCTGGGTTCGCCTCGCTGACCGGGACCTCCTCGGAGAAGAACGTCCGGCCGGCGTCGAGGACCTGCGGCGGGAAGACCGTGAGGTTCCGGCCGTAGAGCGCCTTCACCTGGTCCGGGGCGTTGCGCACGGTCGCCGACGACGCGACGATCAGCGGCCGCACCCGGCGGCCTTCCGCGTCGCGCCACGTGCAGAGAACGTCGAGCGCGGCCTCGAACAGGCCCACCGTGGTGCCGAGGGCACCGGTGATGAGGTGGAGCTCGTCCTGGATGACCAGGTCCGGTGGGCGCAGGCGGTCGGTGGGCCGGACGTACGCCTTGGGCCAACCGTCCTTCGCCGGGTGGGCCTCCTGGACCTGGCAGCCCGCGTCGTCCTCGTGGACGTAGCCGTGCCGCTCGCAGCGCCGCTGGACGTAGCCGAACAGCGCCGCCGCCTGTCCCTCGCGGGCGAGGCGCGCGAACTTGTCGACCGTCGCGATGACGAAGGACGGGGTGAGCCGGTAGATCTCCTCGTCGACCGTCAGCACCGGGATGCCCTCGGTCACCTGGCCGCCCTCGGCAAACGGGCACTCGCCGTCCTGGTCCCCGCAGCGGACGTACACCCTGCCCACGGCGGTGTCGACCTTCACGTCCCGCGCACTGACGGGCTCGCCGCACCACGGGCACCGCTGGACCTGCAGGACGGTCAGCCGATAGCCGTGGCCGTCGTTGACGCGCTCGAGCTCCTTCGCGGCGTCGGCCACGCGCTTGGGGGAGACATCGGTGCCGACCCACAGGCCGATGCGGAACGGCTCATCCCCCCACGCGTCCGGGTCCCGACGCCGTGCGAGCTCGGCCGCGCAGACGAGCGCGGTGGCCCGCTGGAACTGCTGGGAGGTGAGGAGCCGGAGCGTGTACCGCATGAGCACCGCGACGCCGGACCGTCCGTCGACCCGCCCCTCGACGGTGTCGAGCACGCCCTGGCGCCGGCGCATGGCGAACGTGAAGGCGGCGAGCCCGAGGTAGGCCTCGGTCTTGCCGCCGCCGGTGGGGAAGAAGATGAGCTCCACCTTCGCGTTGTCGCCGGAGCGCCGGGGGGTCGTCGGGTTCCCGATCGACTCGAGCTGCATGAGGATGAACGCCAGCTGGAACGTGCGCCACGAGTGCGCTCGCGGTCCCCTCGCCAGCACCTGGTCGCGTGCCTCGGCGCGGCCGAGACGCGGATCGCGGGCGCGGAGCTCGGCGACCTGCGTCTGGATCCGCTGGTCGGCCATGACGTCGTTCATGAACCGGAAGCACCGCTGCGCCTCGGCGTCGGCGAGCAGGTAGTCGAGCCCCGAGCGGAGCTGATCTGCGACGAGGCGCGCAACCTGGACGGCGTCCTGCGCGTCGACGCGGAGGTGCGCGGGGAGGGTCTCGGCCTGGGCGGCCTGCTCGTCCAGCCATGCGCCGTACCGCTCGACGATCGGGCGGAGCCCCGCGTCCAGCGTGCCGGTGTCCGCGCTCGCGAGCACCCTCATGTCGAGCACGGCGGCGTCGATCTCGACGGCGCGGGTCTGCGGCGTCTCGCTGGTCGGCAGCCACGTGGTCCAGACGGCGGTGGCGCGCCGTGTTGCCGGCGCCTCGGCCCAGTCGGCGGAGCAGATGCGTCCGTGGGCGAACTCGAGACGGTCCCGGTACTGGAGCCGGAGCCGGCGCAGCTCGGCCTCCGGTTCCGGCGCCTCGTCGGTCAGGGTGTCGCGGACGGGCATGAAGACGGCCGCGCCGTCCGCGTCCACCGTGAGCCTGGTCTGGTAGAGCCACGCGTTGACGGGAATCGGTCGGGCGACCTCCCGGTCGTTGCACAGGGCGACCTCGACGAGGCGGCGATCACCGTCGTCCATGACGTCGACCCGGAGCACGACGTCGCCGTCCACGGGCAGTTCGTGCGTCCGGTCCGGCAGGAGGGAGGCGACCGGCACGCCCACGGGGACGTCGTGGTGGGTGCGGCGGAAGTGCCGGATCGGCGTGCCCGAGGCGGTGGTCTGCTCGGAGCGGAACGGCTCGTAGGTGCCCCACGAGGCGTGCACGGTGACCGTGGCCAGGTCGCGGGGGACCTGGAACCGCAGGCCCATGGACGCGGGGATCATCAGGCCGCGCCGCTGAGGTGCGTCCTCGTGCTGCCCGTCCTCGTCGCCAGCCGAGCCGCCCTCCTCGTCGGCGGCGACGGGCACCCCGCTCTGGTCGCGGGCGGCGAAGTCGTCGCCGAGGTCGGGCTCCTCGTCCGCCTCCGCCTCGGACGGCGGCCGGGATCCGGTCAGGCGCACCGGCGCGATGCGGCCGACGAGGTAGAGGGTGTCCGGGGGGACCTCGACGACCTCGTCCTCGCCGCGGAGCGGGCCGAGGAGCTGCCGCTCGAGCAGGTCGACGAGGTTCTCCCGGGCCGTCCGGGAACGGCCGTCCGGCTCGTGGAGCAGGTCGAACGTTGGTGTGTCGTCCGCCGTCGTCGGCGCGGCGGGTGCCTCGGTCACTCGGTGTCCTCCAGGTCGTCCACCTCATCGGGGATGGGCTCGGGTGCCGAGCCCTGCGCCGCCGCACGTCGGTGGTTCTCCTCCAGCAGGCGGTCGAGGATCTCGATGCGAGCCTCCGGGCTGAACGTCCAGCGGGTCATCTGTCGGTAGGTATGGAACCCGTGGTCCAGCGCGATGTCGTCCCAGCCGTACGCCTCGAGGACCGCCTCGTCGATCTCGACGTGAATCTCCCGCAGGCGTCTGACATCCCGGTCGGCACTGTCCGGCAGGTCTGGGTCGTTGACGAGGTTGTAGAGCTTCGTCAGGCCGAGCTCCCGGAGCAGCATGATCTCGCGCCTCTCCTCGTCGAGCGTGCGCCCGGCGGCCTCGAGGTGGTCGGTCGGCGCGGGCCGGGGGAACGTCTCGAAGACGTCGGACGGGGTGTACCGGGGGTCAGCCCGCATGCCGGAGCCGTATTTGATCGCCCAAGTCTGGTGCAGCCCCGACGAGAGCACTGCCTGATCGGCGAACGAGTCCGTTGCGAACACACCCAGGGCATGACTGAACACCTGGCCCGCAGGGACTCGAGCGGGCATGACCGACTTGCTCACGAGGGCGATCACGAGTGCTTCCTCAAGGTCAGCGATTGCGCGTCGCATCGCGGGCCGCTTCTCCGCGTACTGCCACCAGCGCTCAGGCAGCGGACGCCTCAGGATGTAGTTGCCCCGGGTGTCAATCCTCTGCCGCTCTGGACGTACTCGCTCTGCGAGCCTGCGGTACGGGACGTCGAAACGCCGGGCTCGGTCCTCAGCCCAGTCGTTGAAGTCAATTACCCAGCGGGAGGCGGAGCAGTCTGTGCGGGAGTTGAGGTCCTCGCCGTTAAGGTACGGGAACAGGACCTCCGCGTTTCGTGCGTCGGCGGCGATCCACTCGTCAGCCTCCTCGGGTTCGAGGATGAAGCCCTTGCCGAGGACAATGCAGCCCTGGAAGGAGATGCCGATGTTCTCCGAAAGGCGGGCAGGGCGACCATCCACACGTCCGACGGCCTCAAGCAGGGTTGAGATGCGCCGCACGGGCATGTCATCTGCGACGCGTTCGACGCCCTCCGGTACCAGGCCTGTGGTGCCCCAGACTGCTGCGAACTCGAGGTTCGCGCTTGCTGCAGGCCAGGCACGGGACTGAATCGAGCGCATGATCTTGAAGCCGCTGTCCACCATCCGGTCCAGCCCGACCTCGCGCGTGTCACCCTGCGCGATCGTGTTCGTGGCAATGAGGCCGAGCGTCCCTCCCGCGTCGAGCAGCCCGTGCGCTCGGAGGAAGAAGTAGGCGACGAGGTCAGCGCTGCCTTTGGTGCCGCCAGCGAGGACGTTGACGAACCAGTCCCGGATCTCGGTCCCCATAGCGCCGGTCAGTTTCTGACCACCGAGGAACGGCGGGTTGCCGAGGATGGCGTCGAACCCGCCGCGGCCCATGACGTCGGGCACAGCCAGCACCCAGTGCAGCGGCTTCCACCGCTCGTAGTCGGTCTCGACCGTGGGCGTGAGCCCGCGGTCGACAATCGACTGCAACCACGTGTCGTCATCATCACCGCGGTCGGGGAACGCCCGCGCGACCGCGTGGCGCAGGTTCTCGTACGCCTCGGTCAGGGCCCGCCCCGGCTTGCCGCCGAGCGGAAGCCCGGCTGCGATGACGCCGTCCGCGATGAGCGCCTGCTTGGCGGTGACCTTCTCGAGTTCGCGCATCAGGCGCTGCTTGGTCGCGCGGGACCGCTCCGGGTCGCGGTCATCCACCTCGGTGGCGAGCGCCTGGCGCAGCTGCGCGGCCCGCTCCAGCGTGCGCTCTACCTCCACGGCCGCGTGTGCGGAGTCGAGGGTCTCCGTCGTCGTGCGCGGCGGGTCGATGTGGAGCCCGGTGAGCTGCCGCGCGTCCGTCAGGCCGAGCAGCGAGTTGCCGTGGAGCACCTTGTCGTCGACGAACGAGAACGGCAGCTTGGGGTCGAGCGAGACGAGCCAGAGGGAGAGCTTGCACATCTCGACGGCCATCGCGTTGATGTCGGCGCCGTACAGGCACCTCGCCACCACCTTGCGGATCGCGCGGGTGCGCACCTCCGCCGGGGTGCCGAAGTCGAGGCCCTCGCGGTGCCACGCCTCGACGAGCCGCTCGGCGAGGTACTCCGCCGCCGCGACAAGGAACGCTCCGGACCCGCATGCGATGTCGGCGACCTTGAGCTCGAGGAGCTGGTCGCTGGACAGGGGCACCCACTGGCTCTCGTCGTTGGTCTGGTACGGCCCGGGCGAGTGGACGAGTGGCTGGAGGGCGTGTGTGACCACCTCGCGGGCGAGGGACTTCGGCGTGTAGTGCGCGCCGGAGTTCGCCCGTGACGGCGTCTCCGCGACGACGAGGCCACCGGGCCGGATGACGACGGGGCGGTCACGCAGGTCACGCCGGATCAGTGCGATGAACGGGCGTAGACGCTTGATGAGCTCACGATCACGGGCCACGGTGAGCATCGCGCGCTCGGCGTCCTCGACCTTGTCCGGCGAGCGGAGCGCCCTCGTGATCGCCGCCTTGGACGGCGGCTTGGCCGCCGGCTGCGTCCGCTTGATCTCCTTGAGGAGCTCGTCGGCCAGCCGGGCGTCGTCGCGGAAGCGGCCACGGAGGTCCTCGAGCGCCGTGAGCGGGAACTCGGGTTCCTGACCGTCCGCGCCGATGAACCCGAGCGTCACCTCGTCCACCTGGACGCTCGTGTAGCCCAGGAGGCCCTCGTAGATGTAGCCGATCTGCTCGACGTCGACGGTGCGGAACGAGATGCGGCGAGCGTCACCGCCACGCTTCAGCTGGGCGACCTGCACCGCGCGGAGCACCTCGAGCATGACGCGGTCGGACACCCGGACCCGCAGGGCACCGCGCTCGTCGCGGGCGACGAGGAACGGGTACCGCTCGGCGTCGAACAGCGACCCTCCGTACGAGGGGATCCGCATGTCCTCGAAGGTGACGCCGGAGTAGAGGGCCTGCGACGTCGCCAGAAGGCGGTGCCACGTCATGTGAGTGGCGTCCAGCGCCTCCGGGCCCTCCTCACGCACACGCGCGTCCAGGGCGTCCAGCCGGTCGGCGATCGCGTACGCGCCCGTGTAGAGCCGGCTCTGGGGGAGCAGGCCGCGCTCCTCGGCAAAGAGGAGGAACACGATCCGCATCATGACGGTGACGGCGGCCTCGTAGACCTGCCGGCGATCGCTCGGCAGCGGGTCGGGCCGGCCCTCGCGGCGGGCGTCCTCCGCCGCCTCGGAGAACGCCGAGACCAACAGCTCGACGGCCTTGCGCACCTGTGTGCCCAGCGCCTCGGTGATCTCCTCAGCAGCGGCGACCGACTCGACGAACATCGCCGGGAGGCGGTCGCCCTCCGCACCACCCAGCAGCCGGCGTCGGGAGAGCAGCTCCACGAACGCGTCGCGCACCTCGGACTCCTCGACCCAGGTCTGCGAGTCGACGACGCCCGAGGCAGCCATGCCGGCCGCGGGTGCGCTGACGACACCCCACCACCGCCCGTCGGTCACGACGCCGATGGCGGTCCCGGTGGCGCGGAGCAGGGCTTCCATCCGGTCGATGGGCGACCCGGACCACTCCTCCTCGAGGAGGTCGCGCAGCGACGCCACTGGGTCGACGACGAGAAGGAGGGCTGCGACGTCGTCCCCTCGCTGGAGCGCTCCCGTCGCCGTCACCGTCACCCCGTGCTCGGTCACGGTCGCGGCACCCTTGGGCGTGACGGGAGGCGCCCAGCGGAGGTGGTCGCCCCAGCCGACGACGTCACGCAGGACGGTGTGGACCCAGGCGTCGCGCGGCGCCCGCAGGGCGCCGCGGTCGCCGTCGCGCGCCCACTGCTCGTACGCCTTCTCGAAATCCCGTTTCGCGGCGACCAGGACGGCGCGCCGGTCCGCGTCCATCGGCGGGATGCCCTGGGGGTAGACGCGCCTCAGCGCCGGTACCGACAGGAACGGGCCGTCGGTGTCCACGAGGGCGAGCCAGTCGCGGTGCTGGTCACCGACCGATCGCGGCCGGGTCATGCGATCCTCCCCGTCGCCGTGTCCGCCGGGGTCAGCGCGAACACGACGGCCGCGGCGGTGACGTGCGGGCGGACGTCGACGTACCGCCCGCGGATCGCAGCGAGCTCGCGCTCCTCCTCGGTGGCGAGGTTGGCGAGCCGGTCCTCCATCGCGCGGATGTCGCGGCGTCGTTGCGCCTGCTGGTCGTCCGGCAGCAGCATCATCGACTCCTCCTCCTCGGCACGGCGGAGCTGCTCGAGCGAGTGGTGCAGGTTCTGCCGGAACGCGGCGAAGATCTGACGGGCGCGGTCGACGTCGGCGCTCTTGCGGGCGTCGAGGCGTTCCGTGACCTGCTCCTGGCGCCGTGCGGCACGGGCCTCCATGGCGGTCAGCAGCCGCTGGCGCAGTCGCGAGCCGTCGGCGTTCCAGGCCTGGATGACGTTGCCGAGCACCGCCTCCGGGGCGAGGTGGAGCCCTTCGTCGTCGAGGGCACGCTCGAGCAGCTCCTCGACCTTCGCCTCCGCCAGCTGCTGGCCCCGCACCCGGATGCCGGTGAGGAACACCTCCTCGTGCAGTCGCACGCCGCCGCGGCCGACGAGGACCAGCCGGGAGATGGCCGCGACGCAGGACGTCTCCAGGCCGTCGACGGTGACGGCGGTGACGCGGTGCATCCGTCCGTCGGCGGAGAACAGCGCTGTGCGCAGCACCCGCGCGGACTTCTGGAGCAGCGCGTGCCCCAGGTGGACACGCACGACGTCCTCGGCCGCCGCGCGATCGACGTCCTTGCCGCTGTCGGCGAAAGTGATCGGCCGGTGCTCGCCCGGGCGCAGCCGGGTGTCCAGGCCGCGCAGGGCCGGCTGCCAGGCCCGGCTGAGATTCGGTACGCGGAACACCGGTGCTTCCAGGTCCTGCGAGCCGAGCTCCTCGAGGAGGGGCTGGCCGGTCATGTCGAGCGCGGCGTCCACGACGCGGCGCGCGTTCGCGGGCGTGAGGTGCATCTCGGCCCGGCGCTCGTCGTAGGTGCGGGCGAGCTCGGTGAGCTGACGGTTGAGGTGCTGCTCCCCGGCCAGCGCGCCGGCGATGACGGCGTTGCCGTCCGACTGAGCAGGAGCCGCCCGGCGCCGCGGCTTGATCGCGCAGAAGTGCTCCTGCACCTCCTCGTCGATGACGTCGTTGACGGAGCCGAGGTCGCGCACGACGTTGCCGACCTTCTCCGCGATGCGGCGGAGGAAGTCCAGGTCCGCGGCGTAGGTCGAGCTGGTGCGGTCGGGCGTGAAGTGGAAGATCTCCGGCTGCTCCGGCTGTCCGTACCGGTCGATACGGCCGATCCGTTGCTCGAGGCGGGACGGGTTGAACGGGACGTCGAAGTTGACGAGCCGGTGGCAGTACGCCTGGAGGTCGATGCCCTCGCCGGCTGAGTCGGTGGCCACGAGGACCCGGATCTTGTCTCGGCTGGGGTGCTCGGTGAACCGGGCCCGGACAAGCTCGCGCTGCTCGGGGTCGGTGCTGCCCTGGATGGTGTCGAGGACGTCGCTGTAGCCCCGCTGCCGAAGGTTGTTGACGATCCATTCCAGGGTCGCGGCGTACTCCGTGAAGACGACGACGCGCTCGTTGGTCCACGTGCGGCCGTCCGGCCGACAGACACCGTCGAGGAATCGGATCAGGGCCTCGAGCCGGGAGTTGGGCCGGTACTCGTAGGACTCCCCCCAAGCGACGAGGCGGCGGACCTCCTCGGGCGTCGCGGTGACCAGCGGATCGGTGCCCTTGGAGCTCCGCAGCGCGGTGAACTCCGGGTGCGTCTCGCCGCCCTCCTCCTCGTCGCTCTGACCGGAGCCGAGGACCTCCGCGTAGTAGTCCTCGTCGTCGTCCACGTCGAGGCCGCTGCCGGCTGCCGCGGCGTCGTACAGGGCCAGGGTTCGAGCGAACGCCCACGGGCTGGAGAGGAAGCGCTTCTTGAGCAGCATCGAGACGATGTCGCCTGAGCGGCCCCGGCCATTCGCGCGGGCGCTCTCTGCGAGGATCCGCGACAGGGTCTCGAAGGCGTCCTGCTCGTCGTCGGACGGCGTGAAGACGAGGGGGGCGATGCGGCGCTGCCGGAACCCCAGCTCGGGCAGGTCCGCCTTGAGCCGGCGGATCGCGACGTCCTTGAGCGCCCTCGCGTCGAGCTCGGCGCCGCGCGCAAACCGGCGGTCGTCGATCATCTCCATGAGTGCGGTGAACGACTCAGGGTGGCCGTTGTGCGGCGTCGCCGAGAGGAAGAGCCGGTGCTCGCAGCGCCGCGCGAGCTCGCGGGTCGCCCTGGTGCGCTGGCTGTCGATCGCGTAGCCGCGTCCGCCCCCGATCGCCGTCGGGCTGGCCGGCGCGACGTGGTGCGCCTCGTCGACCACCAGGACGTCGAAGGCGAAGCGCCGGGCGGAGGCGACGTCGTCGGCCTCGGCGAGGACGTCGCGCAGCAGGCGTTGGGCTCGACGCGTGGGAAGCCAGGCCATCGACACGATGACGCGCGGGAATAGTCGGAAGGGGTTAGCCGCCAGGCCGTGCGAGCGGCGGACCTGCGCCATGACCTCGGAGTTGACGACGACGAAGTCGAGGCCGAACTTCTCGCGCATCTCGTCTTGCCACTTGAGCGCGAGGCTGGGCGGGCACACGATCACGACGCTGCGGGCGCGGTGGCGGAGCAGCAGCTCCTGGATGACAAGGCCGGCCTCGATCGTCTTGCCGAGGCCGACGTCGTCGGCGAGGAGGAGGTTGGTGCGGGGCGCTTGAAGCGCCCGGCGCAGGGGCTCGAGCTGGTAAGCCTCCACGTTGGCGCCCGAGCGGAACGGCGCCTGGAACGCCTTGTCGTCGGCGGACGTGACGGCGCCCCAGCGGACCGCGTCGACGAACGCAGCGAGTCGATTGGGGTCGTCGAAGCCGGTGATGCGCTCCGGGAGTCCCTGATCCGGGGCGACTGTGTGCCCGACCTCGAGCTCCCACACGACGTCGAGCTCAGTGCCGAGACGGTCCTCCTCCAGAGACTGGAGAGAGACGACGTGGAGGAGCTCCGCGCGGCCCTCGTCGGCCGGGCTCCGCGGGAGGCCCTGGGCGCGGACGTCGGCGACGGCCCAGGTGGAGCCGCGGACCTCGACGATGTCGCCGGGGCTAGGAACGGCGGGTCGCGTCTCGGCATCTGCCTGTGTGGCCGTCATCAGCGTCGCCCCCCATGTCTGCGGACTCCGGGATCGTATCCGCGTGGCGACCTCGCCCCATGAGCCGGGCGGGTGAACGTCCGCTGCTCTACGGGCGGACTTCGCGGAGAGACGCGCGTTTGCACTCAGCGGATCGGCTTCCCTGCCGAATCAAGTGAGCAACGAGGTTCTCGCCACCGGAGGGAGGGCGCCCACGCCATGGATGCCCAAGCTCTGTACACGGGCATGGCGGCCGAATGGGCGGAACTGCTGCGCTTCGATGCCAACGCCGCCTGGCAGCTCACTGACCGGTGGGCGCTGACGATTGGCGCGCTTCGCGAGAAGCAGGCGACGCGTGTGGCCGCGGGACGGCGCGACGGACCTCGAACGCTGCTAGCCGCACTCGGCGGGCGACGCCTCGTCATCGACCCCTGCCCGCCGGGTGAGTTCTCCGGCGCGATCAAGTTGGTTGTAGGAGTAAGCCGAGTCTGTGGCCGCACGGGTTGGCATGAAGGGCACGCGCTCGACGGCGCGCGGTCTCGACCTCGCGCACGTGGCACTCGCATGCAGTGGAGTCCGTCAGAGTGGTGTACCGGTAGTCGGTGATCGTGTCGTCGTAGACGGCGGCGCGGTCACCGCGTGACCCTTCGAGTGATCTCTCACAACCGACTCGAAGAAGGACTCCACGATGACCG
>JAEYOU010000359.1 GCA_023411405.1 Pseudomonadota bacterium
GGCGGAGGAGATCACGGTCAGCCGGCCGTGTCCATGGGAGGCCGCGCCGGGCACCGCTCGCCCTTCGACAGGCTCAGGGCGAGCGGCCAGGCAACGTCGCGAGCGGAGCGGAGGCAGTGACGAGCGGGACGCCTCGAGCCCCTTCACCGGAACCGTCACGAGGGCGGGCCGACCCTGCGTCGACCGACCGAGCGGAGACGCGCCCTGGACTACGTCCCCCCAGTACGGACGCCGCCTGCAATTTGCGGGACGGCGACGCGAGGTCACCGGTCCACCAGCACTCCGCCGACCATCGAGCGCGCCGGCCCGCACGGAATTGCAGGCGCTTCCCGAGCGCGCTGTACCGCCTCCAGTGCGCATCCGATCCGGGCCGCGTCGTAGCGACGGAGGGCGCCGCAGGGTTGGACCGTCCCACGCGGGCCCTCCTCCCATCCCACCCCGGCTCGAGGCGTTCCTGCGAGGAGCAACGAGCGGAGCGAGCAGGTCGGCCCCATTGCTCGCGGACAGGTGACTCCTCGGGAACGCGGCACTTGCTCCAACACGATCCTAGCGCTCCGGCGCGAGCACCACCGCCTCGTGCGGGCGGAGCACGAGCTCCCCCTCCCTGCCGACCGCCGCGCCCGGGTGCGTCGACGCGAGGACCGCCGCGCGGCCCGCCACGCGGACGCGCTGCGCCGCCGCCGAGAAGCTCACGAGCACGCGCACGAGCTCGCCCGCCTCCGCCCGCTCGTACGCGAACACCTCCGGCGGGAACCCCTCGAGCGCCCGGTAGGACCCGGCGTGAAGCGCCGGCCGCGCTCGGCGGAGGCGGAGGAGGGCGCGGGTGAGCGAGAGCATGCTCCCGGGATCTCCCGCCTGCGCCGCGGCGCTCCTCCGCGCCGCGTCCGGCGCCAGCGGCAGCCAGGGCGTCACCCCCGGCGCCGCGAACCCGGCGTTGGCGGCGCCGTCCCAGAGCATCGGCGCGCGCTCCGGGTCTCGCCCGAGCCCGAGCCCCGGGACGCGCTTCCCGAAGGGATCCTGGACGCGGTCCGGCGACACGGACACGTCCTCCATCCCGAGCTCGTCGCCTTGGTAGATCGTCGGGGTGCCGCGGAGGGTGAGGAGGAGGACCATGGCCGCGCGCGCCTGCGCTGCGCCCAGGCGCGTCGCGACGCGCGACTCGTCGTGGTTCCCGAGCACCCAGTTCGGCCAGGCGCCCGCGGGCAGCACCGCCTCCATCGCGTCCACCGCGGCGCGGACGGCGGCCGCGTTCCACGGCGTCGCGAGGAGCGTGAAGTTGAAGGGGAGGTGGAGCTCGTCGAGCCCTGCCCCGTACCAGGCCACGAGCGCCCGCGGGTCGTACACATGGATCTCGCCGATGGCCACCCGGGCGCGCCGTGGGTCGTGGCCGTCCACGAGCCGGCGGATCTCGCGGTAGACGTCGTGCGCGTCCGCGTGCGCGCCGTCGTGGACGTGGAGCTGCGCGTCGTAGTGGCCCAGGCTCTTGTGGAAGCCGCGCGCCGTCCCGGGGTTGGGCGGGTTGTCCCGGAGCTCCGGGTCCTTGAGGATCCGGTGCGCGACGTCGATCCGGAACCCGTCCACGCCGCGGTCGAGCCAGAAGCGGAGCGTGTCGAGCATCGCGCGCCGCAGCTCCGGGTTCCGCCAGTTGAGATCCGGCTGCTCGGGAAGGAAGAGGTGGAGGTAGTACTGGCCCGTGGCCGCGTCGAAGGTCCAGGCCGGACCCCCGAACGTCGCGGCCCAGTTGTTGGGCGCTCCGCCGCCCGGCGCCGGGTCGCGCCAGACGTACCAGTCGCGGCGGGGATCGGTCCGGCTCCGGCGCGACGCCTGGAACCAGGGGTGCTGGTCGCTGGAGTGGTTCGGGACCCAGTCGACGATCACCTTCAGGCCGCGCTCGTGGGCGCCGGCGAGGAGGCGGTCGAAGTCGTCGAGCGTGCCGAAGAGCGGATCGACGCCGCAGTAGTCGGCGACGTCGTAGCCGAAGTCCTTCATCGGCGAGGGGTAGAACGGCGAGATCCAGACCGCGTCCACGCCGAGCGAGACGAGGTGATCGAGCCTCGAGGTGATCCCCGGGAGGTCGCCGACGCCGTCGCCGTTCGAGTCCTGAAAGGAGCGCGGGTACACCTGGTAGACGACGCCGGTCTGCCACCAGGGGAGCGCCCCGTCCACGCTGGCCATGCCCATGGTTGGAAGTGTAGGTCCGGTCGGAGACTCGTGCTCCGACGGCCTGTGCCCGGAGCGCCGATCCCGACCGTCGTTGGCCGTACGCCTCGGGGAGTGATGGGCGATCGCCCCGAGGGGCGGCCGGCCGGGCCCGGCGGAGCGAGCCGACCATCCGCGCAGGCGCCGAACGTCGGCTGCCGTGGCGCGCGCGCGGAAGGGAGTGAGCGCGCGCGCCGCCGATTCCAGGGAAACCGGCGCTTCGACTCCGCCCCGCCTGACGGCGGGGCCACGCTCAGCACGAACGGAAGTGGGCAGGCAACAGGGGGCGCGGCGCTAGACGTTGAACCGGAAGTGCATGCAGTCCCCGTCCTGCACCACGTACTCCTTGCCCTCGATCCGGAGCTTGCCCTTCTCGCGGCAGGCGGCCTCGGTCTTGAGCTCGAGCCAGTCCTCGATCCGGATCACCTCGGCCTTGATGAACCCCTTCTCGAAGTCCGTGTGGATCACGGCGGCGGCCTGCGGCGCCCGCCAGCCGCGGTGGATCGTCCAGGCGCGGCACTCCTGCTCACCCGCCGTGAAGTAGGTCGCGAGGTCGAGCAGCCGGTAGGCCGCGTGGACGAGGCGGTCGAGGCCGGGCTCGGTGAGGCCCACCGCGTGCAGGTATTCGTCCCGCTCCCCGGGGGGGAGGGCGACGAGCTCGGCCTCGACCTTGCCCGAGATCTCCACCCACTGCGCCCCCTCCTCCTCCGCCATCGCCTTCACCGCCTGGATGCGCGGGTCCGTCGCCTCCTTGCCGAGCTGACCCTCGTGTACGTTGGCGATGTAGAGCACCGGCTTCTGCGTGAGCAGGAAGAGGTCGGCGATCGCCGCGCGGTCGTCGTCGGTGAGCGCCTGACGCCGGACCGGCGTCCCCGCCTCGAGGCCCGCCTTCACCTTGTCGAGCGCCGCGAGCTCCGCCTTGGCGAGCTCGCCCGCCTTCCCGGGCGCCTTGGTGTTCTTCTGGGTCCGCTCGCGCCGCTTCTCGAGCGAGTCCAAATCCTTCAGCATGAGCTCCGTCTCGACGACGTCCCGGTCGCCGCGCGGGTCCACCGCGCCGCCGACGTGCACGACGTCCGGGTCCTCGAAGCAGCGGAGCACGTGCGCGACCGCGTCCACCTCGCGGATGTTCGCGAGGAACTGGTTCCCGAGCCCCTCGCCCCTCGAGGCGCCGGCGACCAGGCCCGCGATGTCCACGAACTGGAGCGTGGTGGGGACGACGCGCTTCGGCTTCACGACCGCCGCGAGCGCTTCGAGGCGCGGATCGGGCACCGGAACGACGCCCACGTTCGGCTCGATGGTGCAGAACGGGTAGTTGGCCGCGGCGGCCTGCGCCGTGCCGAGGAGCGCGTTGAAGAGGGTGGACTTCCCCACGTTGGGGAGACCGACGATGCCGACCGAGAGACCCATCTCTTGCTGCCCTTCCCGCCGCGCGGGGGCGCGGCCAGTGGTTCCTCGAAAACGAATCCGAGCCCGGCCGCTCGGGGGCGGCGCGGGCTCGGCGCACAGGTCTGGGACGACCTTTTAGCTCACCTTCTCCCGCGGGAGCTGGGAGATGTACTCCTCGACGAGGGTGCGCTGCGCCTTCGCGTCGAGGTTGGCCTTGATGAGCCGCGCGGCCGCGTCGATGGCGAGGTCCACCACCTCCGCCTTGAGCTCGGCGCGGGCGCGCCCGAGCTCCTCGGCGACCTGCTTGCGCGCGTCCGCGAGCAGCGCGTCCGCCTCCCGCTGGGCCCGCGCCGTGAGGTCCTGGCGGAGGACCTCGACCTCCTGCTGGTTGCGGCGGGCGAGCTCCGCCGCCTCGCGCTGCGCGTGGGCCAGGGCCTCCTTCTGCTCGGCGAGCAGCTTCTCGGCCTGGGCCCGCTCGTGCTTTGCCTGCTCGAGCGCCTCGCGGATGGTCCGCTCGCGCTCGTCGAGCATGCCGACGATCGGCCCCCAGGCGAACCGCCGCAGGACGAAGAGCAGCAGCAGGAAGGTGATTCCGGTCCAGAGCGTCAGGCCGGGATTGATCGAGGTGAGCCCGCCCGCGGCCAGGACCGTCGGGAGGGCGGCGACGGCGGACATGCGGAGCCTCCTACTTGAGGGCGAGCAGCAGGCAGACGACGATCGCGAAGAGCGTCGCGCCCTCGATGAGCGCGGCGGCGATGATCATGCCGGTCCGCAGGTCGTTCGCGGCGGCGGGCTGGCGGGCGGTGCCCTCCATGGCGGCGGCGGCCAGGCGGCCGATGCCGAGGCCGGCGCCGAGCACGGCGAGGCCGGCCCCGAAGCCGGCGGAGAGAAAGGCAAGCGCGACTGGTTCCATCTCGGATCTCCTCGTCTCAGGATGCGTGTTCGCGGGGGTGCCGGGCCGCGGATCCCGGGGCGCGTGCGGCGCTCTGCCTACCCATGCCCGGGGGCTCCCCCGGGCACGTGTGAACCGTGTCCTTCGTGCTGCGAGCCCGTGCCCGGTCCGGCGTGCGCGTGCGCTGCCTCGCCCGGGCCATGGCCGTGCGTCTGGAGCCCGGCGCCGATGAAGAGCGCCGAGAGCATCGTGAAGATGTACGCCTGCACGAGCGCCACGAACAGCTCGAGCAGGAAGATCCCGAGCGCCATCGGGACTGCGCCCAGGGCGACCCAGGGCGAGATGACGAAGATGAGCCCGAGGAGCGCCAGGATCACGAAGTGCCCGGCCACCATGTTGGCGAAGAGACGGACGGTGAGGGCGAAGGGCTTCGTGAAGAGCCCCAGCAGCTCGACGGGCACCATGATGAACCAGAGCGGCCAGAGCGCCTTCGGCACGCCGCCGGTGAGGTGCGCGAGGAAGCCGCCGAGCCCCATTGAGCGGATCGCCGCGATCTGCGTGATGAAGAAGGTGAAGAGAGCCATCATCACCGTCACCGAGAGGTTGGCGGTGGCGGTGGCCGACCACGGCACGAGGCCGATGAGGTTCATGAACAGGATGAAGAAGAACGCGGTGACGAGGTACGGCACGTACCGGTCCGCGTGCGCCTTCCCCACGTTCGGGATCGCGATCTCGTTCCGGACGAAGGCGACGAGCGTCTCGACGAAGTTGTAGAGGCCGCGCGGCACGAGGCTCCGCTTGCGGCTGGCGAGGATCACGACCAGCGCGAGCACGAGCGCCGAGACCCACATCATGACGACGTGGCGCGTCGGCGTGAGGTCGAGCGCGGGGTGCTCCGGCGTCCCGCCGAACTGGAGCGTCGAGCCGAACGCCTTCCGGAGATCGACCTCGCACGCCCACGACCAGCCGCCGCAGTACCCGGGCAGCTCCATGACGTAGCCGTCCGCGACGTGGTGGAGCATCACCGCGCCGATGTCCTGGCCGCCGCCGTGCGCACCGCCCTCGTGCGCCGCCTCGGCCTGCGCCGCCGACGCGCTCGACCCACCCGCGAGCGCGAGCGCCACCACCACCGCCAACGTCCGGACCGTCTTCATGCGGAGGACCCCGCGCGCCGCCCCAGGCGCTGCACGTACGAGCCCTCGATCGCGGCGAGGGCGAAGAAGACCACGAAGAAGCCGAGCACGAACCCCGGGACGCTCTCGCCGGTCTTCACGACCACGATGGTCCCGACGGCGACGAGCACGAGCCGCGCGAGGAACCCGAGCACGAGCACCGCGAGCGCCGCCTGCACCCTCGCGCCCGCGCCGGCCCACCGCCCCATCGCCTGGATCGAGAGGAGGCCGGCCGCGCCCGAGAGCGCCACGCCCAGGACCGCGCCGGTCCGGTGCGACCCGGAGGCGAGCGCGCCGACGAGCGCCGCGACGACCGCCGCGATGGCCCAGACCTTGTGGCTCCCCCCACGCGGCGTCATTTCCTCTTCCATGGCGACAGTCCTCGGCGCGGGGAGGCTCACCGGCCCGTCCTCTTGCCCAGGACCTGCCGAAAGAAGCTCACGAATCCACCCACCATCCCGAACAGCGCTCCGGCGAGCGTGAACCACGGCGTCCGCGTCCCGACCTTCTTGTCGATCCAGTACCCGAGCAGCGTGCAGCCCAGGACGGCGCCGATCAGGCTCGACGACGCCCCCATGTAAGGCGCCGCCTTGCGATACGCCTCTCCCAGGTTGGCGGCGCCGCTCTGTTTCCCGCCCTTCTCGTCGCGGGGCTGGACCACCGGGTCCTTTCGGCCGGGCGCGCTCGCGAAAACCGCCCGGGCCATGCCTACTTGCACGGCAAGGAGGCGCCGGTGCAGATAGCAGCCGGACCCCCTGCCGTCAATGGGCGTTCGCGGTGCCCACCTTGGGTGTTGGATACCCTGCCTCGGGGACACGGCCAGACCCACCGGGCTGAGCGCCGACCCCGCCGGGTCACGCCGCGACGCGCGCGGCCACCTCGAAGGCCTCGGCCGCGGCGGCGAGCGTCCCTTCGACCTCGGCGTCACCGTGCGCGGTCGACAGGAACGCCGCCTCGAACTGCGACGGCGGGAAGTAGACGCCGCGCTCGAGCAGCGCGTGGAAGAACGCGGCGAACCGCGCCGTCGAGGCGGCCCGCGCCGTGGCGGCGTCGTACACCGGACGGTCCGTGAAGAAGACGGTGAGCATCGAGCCCACCCGGTTCACCTGCACGGGGACCCTCGCCGCCGCGGCCGCGCGCGCGAGCCCGTCGGCGAGGCGCGCCGACGCCGCCTCCAGCTTCGCGTACGCGGCCGGGGTGAGGAGCTCGAGCGTCGCCCGCCCGGCGGCCATCGCCATCGGGTTCCCCGAGAGCGTGCCCGCCTGGTAGACCGGCCCCGCGGGCGCGACCTTCTCCATCACGTCCGCCCGGCCGCCGAACGCGCCGACCGGGAGGCCGCCGCCGATCACCTTGCCGAAGGTGACGAGATCCGGCCGGAGCCCGTAGAGCCCGCAGGCGCCCCCCGGCGCGAGCCGGAACCCGGTCATCACCTCGTCCACGATGAGCAGCGCGCCGTGCGCGCGGCACAGCGCGAGCAGGCCGGCGAGATACCCTTCGCGCGGCACCAGCACGCCCATGTTCCCGACCACGGGCTCGACGATGAGGGCCGCGAGCTCCTGGCCGCGCGCCTGGAACAGCCGCTCCGCCGCGGCGAGGTCGTTGAACGGCAGCGTGAGGGTGTGCCGCGCGAGATCCGCGGGTACGCCGGGCGAGTCGGGGAGGCCGAGCGTCTCGACCCCGGAGCCGGCCTTCACGAGGAGCGAATCGCCCGCGCCGTGGTAGCAGCCGTCGAGCTTCACGAGGTCGTCTCGCCCGGTGAACCCGCGCGCGACGCGGATCGCGGCCGTCGTCGCCTCCGTGCCGGACGAGCAGAACCGCATCCGCTCGACCCAGGGCATCCGCTCCTGCACCCGCTCCGCGAGGGCGAGCTCGCGCGGCGAGGGGGCGCCGAAGGACGAGCCGTCCTTCATCGCGTCCTGGACCGCCCGCATCACCTCCGGGTGGCAGTGTCCGAGGATGAGCGGACCCCAGGAGAGCACGTGGTCCACGTACTCGTTGCCGTCGACGTCGAAGAGGTGGCTGCCCCTGCCCCGCGCGAAGAAGCGCGGGGTACCGCCGACGCCGCGGAAGGCGCGCACGGGGCTGTTCACGCCGCCGGGGAAGAGCTCCTTCGCGCGGGCGAACAGCTTCTCGGAGAGGTCGGTCTTCATGGCGTCTCGCTCGCGCCCGCCCGGGCCTTGCCCGCGTCGAAGGCCGAGTCCCGGTCCCCGGGCGCGGCGGGCATGGCCTTCGCCTTGCGGCCGCGGACGGCCGCGAGGTTGGTCCGGATCGCGTCGGGGTTCGGGTGGATCGGCAGGGCGCGCTCGTAGAGCTCGATCGCGCGGTCGAAGCGGTTCGCCTGCGCGTGGATGTGCGCCTGCCCCTCGAGCGCGCGGGCGAGCAGCTCCTCCCGCGGCCGCCGGTCGATGAGCGCCTGGAAGGCGGAGAGCGCCTCCTCGGGCCGCTTCTCGAGCACCCACGCCTGGGCGGTGAGGAGCTGGGCCTCCTCGGCGAGGGCGTGCGTCGGCCAACGATCGAGGAGGATGCGCGCCTCCGTCCGCACCTGGCGGTAGTTCTTGAGCTCGAAGTAGGCCTTGCAGACCTCGAGCTGGTATGTCGGCGCCTCGGGCGCGTCGGACGCCGCGACGTCGGCGTACTGGGCGATGGCGGCGAGGTGGTCCTTGAACCGCTCGCGGTAGATGTCGCCGATGGCGATGCGCGCGCCGCGCGCCTCGGCCGTCCCGGGGTACAGCGAGATGACCCGCCGGTAGTACGAGATGGCGCCCGTGTAGTCGCCGAGCTCGAGGTACGAGACGTCGCCCGCGCCCTTGAGCGCCTTCCAGCGGATCGCGGCGCGCTCGCCCGAGAGCGGGCCGTCGCCGAGATCCGCGAGGATCGACTTGTACTGCGCGAGGGCGCCCCGCGCGTCGCCGTGGTGGCGGAGCGTGTGCGCCTCCTCGAGCTTCCGCGCCTGGGAGCCGCAGCCTGCCGCGGCGGCGAGCAGGGTCGCGGCGAGGAGGGGGGCGACCCGCGGGCGCGTCACGCCGGCGTCTCCTCGCCCCCGTCCGGCCCGGCCTCGCCCTCCTCCTCCGGCTCGGACTCGACCGGCGCCGCGCCCTCGGGCGCCTCGCGCACCCCCGCCTCCTCGGCCTCGGGCGTGGTCTCCGCGACCCGCGCCAGCGCGACGACCTGCTCGTCCTTCGACTCGACGGTGATGAGCCGGACGCCCTGCGTGTTCCGCCCGATGACGCTGATCCCCTTCGCCGGCATGCGGATGAGCATGCCCTTGTTGGTGATGAGCATCACCTCCTCGGCGTCGGAGACCGGCGTCGCGGCGACCACCGGCCCGTTCCGCTCCGTGGTCTTGATCGTGATGAGCCCCTTCCCGCCGCGCGTCTGCACGCGGTACTCGGAGAGCTCGGTCCGCTTGCCGTAGCCGTTCGCGGTGACGGTGAGCACGGCGGGGGCGGGCGCGCCGTCCGGCGGGGCGGCCGGGATCGCCTCGGCGGACACGACCGCGTCACCCTCCTCGAGGCTGATGCCCTTCACGCCGTACGCGCTCCGCCCCATCGCCCGGACGTCCGACTCGGCGAAGCGGATGGCCATGCCCTGCGCGGTCGAGAGGAGGAGGTGGCTCTTCCCGTCGGTGAGCCGGGCCGAGATGAGCTCGTCGCCGTCCTCGATGCCGACCGCGATGATCCCGGTCGGGCGGGGGCGCGCGTACTGGTCGAGGCGCGTCTTCTTGATGAGCCCGTTCCGCGTGGCCATGAAGACGAACCGATCCGACTCGCCAGAGGCGGAGTCCGCCTCGGCCTGCGGCTCCTCGATCTCCGCCTCCTCCAGCCCCCGCTCACCCTGAGCCTGTCGAAGGGCGCCCGGCGGCTCCGGGAGCCGCCGGACCGGCAGGATCGCGGCGACCTTCTCGCCCTGCGCGAGGGGGAGGAGGTTCACGATCGGCTTCCCGCGCGCGGCGCGGCCGGCGGGCGGGACCTCGTGGACCTTGAGCCAGTAGACCTTGCCGCGGTTCGAGAAGACGAGCAGGTAGCTGTGGGTCGAGGCGACGAAGAGCGACTCGAGGAAGTCCTCGTCGCGCGTCGCCGCGCCGGTCTTCCCCCGTCCGCCGCGCTTCTGCGCCCGGTACTGCACGACCGGGTTCCGCTTCACGTACCCGGCGTGCGAGACGGTGACGACCATCTCCTCGTCGGCGATCAGGTCCTCGGTGGAGAGGTCGTCCACCTTCCCCTGGATCTCCGTGCGCCGCTCGTCCGCGAAGAGCTGCCGGACCTCCTGGAGCTCCTGGACCACCACGTCGAGGAGGACCTTCTCCGAGGCGAGGATCTCCTTCAGCCGCGCGATCTCCGCCTGGACCTCGGCGAGCTCCTTCAGGATCTTGTCGCGCTCGAGCCCGGTGAGCTGGGCGAGGCGCATGTCGAGGATCGCCTTCGCCTGGATGTCCGAGAGGGCGAACCGCTCGACGAGCTGCCCGTGCGCGGTCTCGCGGTCGGGCGACCTCCGGATGAGCTCGATGATCTCGTCGAGGTGATCGAGCGCGATCTGGAGGCCGAGCAGGATGTGCTCGCGCTCGCGCGCCTTGCGCAGCTCGTACCGCGTCCGGCGGGTGACGACGTCGCGCCGGTGGGCGACGAACCGCTCCAGCATCTCCTTCAGCGTGAGGATGCGCGGCTGCCCGGCGTCGATGGCGAGCATGATGATGCCGAAGCTCGTCTGGAGCTGGGTGTGCGCGTAGAGGTTGTTGAGCACCACCTGCGCGACGGCGTCGCGCTTCAGCTCGATGACGACGCGCACGCCCTCGCGCGAGGACTCGTCGCGCAGGTCGCTGATGCCCTCGATCCGCTTGTCCCGGACGAGCTCGGCGATGTGCTCGACCAGCTTCGCCTTGTTCACCTGGTACGGGACCTGATCGACGACGATCGTCTCCCGCTCGGTCCGCGGGTGGACCTCGATGTTCGTCCGCGCGCGGACCTGGATCGTCCCGCGCCCGGTCTCGTACGCGGCCTTGATCCCGTCGCGGCCGAGGATGATGCCCGCGGTGGGGAAGTCGGGGCCGCGGACGTGCTGCATGAGCTCCGGCACGGTGATCTTCGGGTTCGCGATGAGCGCGACGGCGGCGTCGATCACCTCGCCCATGTTGTGGGGCGGGATGTTCGTCGCCATGCCCACCGCGATGCCCGCCGAGCCGTTCACCAGCAGGTTCGGGAAGCGGGTGGGGAGGACCTTCGGCTCCAGGATGGAGTCGTCGAAGTTCGGGCCCCAGTCGACGGTCTCCTTCTCGATGTCGGCGAGGAGGAAGTCGGCCAGCCGGGCGAGGCGCGCCTCCGTGTACCGGTAGGCGGCGGGCGGATCGCCGTCCATCGAGCCGTAGTTGCCCTGGCCGTCGATGAGCGGGTAGCGCAGGTTCCAGTCCTGCGCGAGGCGGACGAGCGCGTCGTAGACCGCGCCGTCGCCGTGCGGGTGGTACTTCTTCAGCACCTCGCCGACGACGCCCGCGCACTTGGAGTGCTTGCGGTTGTAGAGCAGGCCCTCCTGGTTCATCGCGTACAGGATCCGGCGATGGACCGGCTTCAGGCCGTCGCGCACGTCCGGCAGCGCGCGACCGATGATCACCGACATCGAGTAGTCGAGGTACGACTTGCGGAGCTCGGCCTCGATGTTGACCTGGGCGCGGTGACCGTCGCCCGGCGGCGTTCCCCCGGCGTCGGTCGGCGGGGGCGGAAGGATCTCGTCTGGCATTCGTGGACGCTCTTGCCCAGTCGGCGGGCGGCCCGGTCTCGAGCCTGTGTGCGAGGGCGTTACCTTACCGGAAACCCCTAGGAAATTCCAGGTTTCTGAGCAGATTCCGGTGCCGGCGGAGCGCCCCTTGGCGCCCGCCGGACCCACTGTGCGCACCCTGCTCCGCGCCCCCCGGGGGCGCCCGGTACCCCTGGTCTCGCGCGGCGAATCCGGGTGATCCTGCCCCTTCGGCCACGGCCTCGGCCTGGGCCCTCGATCTCACGGTGGGATCCTTGCGAGAATCACGGTCCATGAAAGCCGAAGCGCGGATCATCCCGGACCCGACCGGTCCGGGCACGGCGGGCCGTGCGCGCCTGCTCGTGTGCGACGACAGCGCTTCGATGCGGGCCCTCCTGCACTCGATCCTCGCGCCGCACTACGAGGTCCACCTCACCGCGACCGCCGAGGAGGCCCTCGCAGACGCGCCGCGGTTCGGGCCCGACGTGATCCTCTCGGACCTGCTCCTCCCCGGCATGTCCGGCAGCGAGCTGTGCCGCGCCGTCCGCGCGCTCCCGCCGATGGCGGGCGTCCCGTTCGTCCTCGTCACCACCTTCGGCGGCCCGGACGCGCGCGCCGATGGGCTCGAGGCCGGCGCGGACGACTACCTCGTGAAGCCGATCCGTCCGCGCGAGCTCCTCGCCCGCGTGGCCTCGCTCGTCCGGTTGCGCCGCGTGCTCGTGGCGCTCGAGGAGCGGTCGCACGAGCTCGAGCGCGCCAACCTCGCCGTCCGCGACACCCGCGATCAGCTCGTGCGCGCCGAGAAGCTCGCCGCCGTCGGCTCCCTCGCCGCCGGGCTCGCCCACGAGATCAACAACCCCCTCGCCTACATCAAGGCCGGCGCCACGCAGCTCCTCGGCCTCGTGGACGACCTCCGCCAGTGCGCGGAGACCGCGCTCACTCCCTCGCTCTCCCCCGCCGAGGCCGGCGTCCTCCGCGATCAGGTCCGCGAGCTCCACGCCGAGGCCGCCGACGTCGCCCAGGCGCTCGCCGACGGCAGCCGGCGCCTCGAGCGGCTCGCCTCCGACCTGCGGGTCGTCTCCACGCCCGCGAACGGGACGCAGGAGCTCGTCGAGCCCACCGACGCGCTCGACGCCGCGTGGACCGTCCTCCGCAGCCGCTTCACCGCGCTCCCGCGCTACGAGGTCACCACCGAGTCCGGGCCGCCGATCCAGTCTTCACATGCGCTCGTCACCCAGGCGCTCCTGCCGGTGCTCGAGCGCGCGGTCGTGATGGCCGGCGCCGAGGGATGGATCCGCGTCGACCTCCGGCAGATCCCGGGGGGCGTCGAGTACCGCATGGAGGACTCCGGCCCCGGCATCCCGTCCGACGTGATCGCCCGGATCTTCGATCCGTTCTTCACCGCCCGTCCCGGCACGAGCGCGGGCGGGCTCGGCCTCGCCGTGGCCTACGGCATCGCCCACGGGCTCGGCGGGGACATCGCGGTGACGTCGCCGCCCGGCAAGGGCGCGACGTTCCGCGTTCGGTTGCCGCGCGTGCCGGGGAGCTTCGTGCCCGCGGTCGCGGGGCAGCCCTCCTCCCCCTGAACCGGGACGCGGGGACCGGCCGCCTACTCCCGGCCCGCGACGCGGAGCCGCGCCGTCGCCCGCCGCACGCGCGCCGCCTCATGCCGGTAGTGCTCGTCCTGCTCGGTCATGCGGAGGAGCCGGTCCTGGGCCTCGGCGAACGCACGCCGCGCGCGCTCCACGTCGATGTCGCCGGCCGCCTCGGCGGTGTCGGCGAGCACCATCACCCGATCGTCCGCCACCTGGAGGAACCCGCCGCCGAGGGCGTAGTGGTGCTCCCGGCCCCGCTCGACGTAGGTGAACCGACCGGGCTCGAGCGCCGTCATGAACGGCGCGTGCCCGGGCCGCACGCCGAAGCCGCCCGCCACGCCGGGCGCCCGCACCTCGTCCACCGCCGCGGACAGCAGCCGGCGCTCCGGGGTCACGATCTCGAGGGAGAGCGGCATGGCCTCACCCCACCGCCAGCGACTTCGCCTTCTCGACCGCCTCGTCGATCCCGCCCACCATGTAGAACGCCTGCTCGGGCAGGTCGTCGTGCTTGCCGGCGGCGATCTCCTGGAAGCCCCGGATCGTGTCCGGGAGCTTCACGTACTTGCCCTCGTTGCCCGTGAACTGCTGGGCGACGAAGAAGGGCTGCGAGAGGAAGCGCTGGATCTTCCGGGCGCGGGCCACCGTGAGCTTGTCGTCCTCGGAGAGCTCGTCCATGCCGAGGATGGCGATGATGTCCTGGAGGTCCTTGTACCGCTGGAGGATCTCCTGCACCTGCCGGGCGACCCCGTAGTGCTCGGCGCCCACCACGAGCGGGTCGAGGATGCGCGAGGTCGAGTCGAGCGGGTCGACCGCGGGGTAGATGCCGATCTCCGTCAGCTTGCGCGAGAGCACCGTGGTCGCGTCGAGGTGGGCGAACGCGGTCGCCGGCGCCGGGTCGGTGAGGTCGTCGGCGGGGACGTAGATCGCCTGCACGGACGTGATGGCGCCCTTGTGCGTCGACGTGATCCGCTCCTGAAGCTCGCCCATCTCCGTGGAGAGCGTCGGCTGGTAGCCGACGGCGGAGGGGATGCGCCCGAGGAGGGCCGAGACCTCCGACCCCGCCTGCGTGAACCGGAAGATGTTGTCGATGAAGAGCAGCATGTCCCGGTTCTCCTCGTCGCGGAAGTACTCCGCGATGGCGAGGGCCGAGAGGGCGACGCGGGCGCGCGCGCCCGGCGGCTCGTTCATCTGCCCGTAGACGAGCACGCACTGGCTCTTCGAGAGGTCGTCCTTGTTGATGACGCCCGACTCGATCATCTCGTGGTAGAGGTCGTTCCCCTCGCGCGTCCGCTCGCCCACCCCGGCGAAGACCGAGAACCCGCCGCGCGCCTTGGCGACGTTGCCGATCAGCTCCTGCAGCAGCACGGTCTTGCCCACGCCGGCGCCGCCGAAGAGGCCGATCTTGCCGCCGCGGAGGTACGGGGCGAGGAGGTCGATGACCTTGATGCCGGTCTCGAACGCCTCGATCTTCACGTTCTGGTCGGTGAGCGAGGGAGGCGCCCGGTGGATCGGGAGACGCCGGACCGAGGCGAGCGGGCCGCGCTCGTCGACGGGCTCGCCGACCACGTTCAGGATCCGGCCGAGCACCTCCTTGCCGACCGGAACCGAGATGGGCGCCGCGAGGTTCTTCGCGGGCATGCCGCGGACGAGGCCCTCGGTCGAGTCCATCGCGATGCACCGCGCGGTGTTCTCCCCGAGGTGCTGGGCGACCTCGATGACGAGGTTGTCCGGCCGGGCGTCGATGCCGGGGTTTGTGAGGGCGAGGGCGGTGTAGATGTCGGGCAGCCCGCCGGGCGGGAACTCGACGTCCACCACGGGCCCGATGACCTGGGTGACCCTGCCGTTCTGTACGCTCGTGCTCGCCATGTCGTGTCCTCTTCCGATCCGCGATCCTGTGAACGAGCGCGCGCCCGCCTTCGACTCCGCGGCCCGCCTACTGCGGGCCGCAACGCTCGGGCTGAACGGCCGCGCTGGGCATGATTACTTGAGCGCCTCCGCCCCGCTGACGATCTCGAGCAGCTCCTTCGTGACGTACGCCTGCCGGGCGCGGTTGTACTGGAGCGTCAGCGAGCCGATCATCTCCTCGGCGTTCTTGGTCGCCGACTCCATCGCGCTCATGCGCGCGCCGTGCTCCGAGGCGGCCGACTCGAGGAGGGCCCGCCAGACCTGCATGGCGACGTGCCGCGGGAGCAGCTCGCCCAGGAGCACCGCGCGCGACGGCTCGTACGCGAAGTCCACGCCGCTCGCCGGCGCCTCCGCGGAGGCGGGCGGCGCGATCGGCAGGAGCTGCACCACCACGGGCTTCTGCGAGATGGCGGACTTGAACTCGTTGTAGCAGACGAAGACCGCGTCGAGCTCGCCAGAGAGGAACCGCTCGGTGTACTCCTCGGCGATCTCCTCCGCCTTCTCGTAGCGGAGGTCGCCGTGGACGCCGCTGTAGTCCTTGCGCACCGGCAGGCGGCGCGCCTTGAGCCCCTCGCGCCCCTTGCGTCCGATGGTGGCCAGCCGGACCTCCTCGTACTCACCGTTGGTCTCGATGACGAACCGCTGGGTGCGCCGCACGATGTTGGAGTTGAACCCCCCGGCGAGGCCGCGGTCGCTCGTGATCACCACCACCTCGACGACGCGCGGCCTCGGCCGGGCGGCGAGCAGCGGGTGCGGGGCCTCCTCGTCCCGACCGGTCCGGGCCGCGACGCGCGCCAACATCTGATCGAGGAGCTGCACGTACGGGCGCGTCCGGAGGATGGCGTCCTGCGCGCGGCGGAGCTTCGCCGCGGAGACCATCTTCATGGCGCGGGTGATCTGCCGGGTCGAGCGGACCGAGGTGATCCGGTTGCGGATGTCGCGGAGCGAGGGCACGCGTCGCCTCCCCTACCGCTCCGGCGCTGCGGCCGCGCCCGCTGCGCTCCCGCCGGCGCCCTCGATCCGGAAGACCTCGCGGAACTCGCGCAGGCCGGTGTCGAGCGCCTTGCGGATCCCGTCGTCGTCGAGCGCCTTCTTCTCGGCGATCGTCCGGAGCGTCGCGCCGTGCCGCGCCTCGAAGAACTCGACGAGCTCCTTCATGTAGCGGACCACCTGGTCGACGGGGACCGGGCGGATCCAGTTCTGGCCGTTCTCGTCCCGCTGCGTGGCGGCGTAGATCTGCACGATCTGCTTCTCGACGGACATCGGGCTGTACTGCCCCTGCTTCAGCACCTCGGTCAGGCGCTCCCCGCGGGCGAGCGTCTCCTGGGTCGCCTTGTCGAGGTCGGAGCCGAACTGCGCGAACGCGGCCAGCTCGCGGTACTGAGCGAGCTCGAGCTTGAGGCTGCCGGCGACCTGCTTCATCGCCTTGATCTGCGCCGAGCCACCGACGCGCGAGACCGAGATACCGACGTTGATCGCCGGCCGGATGCCCTGGAAGAACAGGCCCGTCTCGAGGAAGATCTGCCCGTCCGTGATGGAGATGACGTTCGTCGGGATGTACGCCGACACGTCCCCCGCCTGCGTCTCGATGATCGGCAGCGCCGTCAGCGACCCGCCGCCCTCCTTGTCCGAGAGCTTCGCCGCCCGCTCGAGCAACCGGCTGTGGAGGTAGAAGACGTCGCCCGGGTACGCCTCGCGCCCCGGCGGCCGGCGGAGCAGGAGCGACAGCTGCCGGTAGGCGACCGCCTGCTTCGAGAGGTCGTCGTAGATGATGAGGGCGTGCCGGCCGGTGTCGCGGAAGTACTCCGCCATCGTGACGCCGGTGTACGGCGCGAGGTACTGCATCGGCGCGGGGTCCGACGCGTTGGCGGCGATGACGGTCGTGTACTCCATCGCGCCGTACTGCTTCAGCTTGTCGACGACGCGCGCGACCGTGGACTGCTTCTGCCCGATGGCGACGTAGAAGCAGTGAAGGTTCTGCCCCTTGTTGTTGATGATCGTGTCGATCGCGACGGCGGTCTTCCCGGTCTGGCGATCGCCGAGGATGAGCTCGCGCTGACCGCGGCCGATCGGCACGAGGGCGTCGATCGCCTTCAGGCCGGTCTGCATCGGCTCGTGCACGCTCTTCCGCTTCACGATGCCGGGCGCCTTGATCTCGATCTTCCGGCGCTGCTTCGCCTCGACGGGTCCGCGGCCGTCGATCGGGTTCCCGAGGCCGTCGACGACGCGGCCGAGCAGCTCCTCGCCGACGGGCACCTCGGCGATGCGCCCCGTACGCTTGACGGGGTCGCCCTCCCGGATGTGCTCGAAGGGGCCCATGATCGCGGCGCCGACGTTGTCCTCCTCGAGGTTCAGCACCAGCCCGCGAATGCCGCCGGGGAACTCGAGCAGCTCGCCGGCGGCCGCGCCCGTGAGGCCGTGGATGCGCGCGACGCCGTCGGCCTGCGAGAGGACGGACCCGGTCTCGGCGACGTCCACCTTCTTGCCGTAGTCCTTGATCTGCTCCCGGATGATCCTGCTGATCTCGTCCGCGCGGATGTCCATCGCTTCCGTCTCCCGTTGCGTGTGCCGCGGCGCTGCGCTTCAGGGCTCGCCGCGCTCAGTTCTTGAGTGACCTGCGGAGGTCCTCGAGCTGCGTACGGACGGACCCGTCGTACACGAGGCTGCCGACCTGGGTGACGGCGCCGCCGAGGAGCGCGGGCTCGACGCTCCGCTCGAGGAGCACCTGCGCGCGGGTCAGCTCCGACAGCCGGCGCGCGAGCGAGGCGAGCGTCTCGCCGTCGAGCGGGACGGCGGTCGTGACCTTCGCGCGGAGCCGCCCGAGGTGCGCATCGGCGAGCTCGCCGAAGGCGCGGAGCACGTCGCCGAGCTGGCCGAGGCGGTTCCGATCGCCGAGCAGGCGCAGGAGGTTCGCGGGCTCGCGCTCGAGCGCCAGCGTGCCACCGAGCCGCTCGGCGAGCGCCTGCCGGTCGTCACGGCTGCGCAGCGGATCGGCGAGCAGCGCACCGAGCTCCGGCGTGGACTGGAGGACGGCGGCGAGCGTCGCCAGGGACTCCGACCAGGCTTCGACCTTGCCGGTTTCGACCGCCAGCCCGAAGAGCGCCTTGGCGTATCGACGAGCTACCGAGCCAGAATCCATGAGGGACGCGCCGTAGCACGCGAGGGTTTGAGGGTCAAGGCTGCATTTCCAAAGACTTCGCGTACTTAGCGGCGCAAGCGACCGTTCTCAAGTCCCTCTCGGGACCTGTTTGACAGGCCGTCCGCTCGCCTTACTCTCGCCGTGAGCAAGGAGGTCGGAAATCATGACGCGATTCGAGCCCTTCAAGGAGTTCGCGCGGCTCTCCGATGAGATGAGCCGCATGCTGGATGAGCGGCAGCACCTATACCGGAGCGGGGAGTCCGTCGGCTGGACGCCCGCCTGCGACATCTACGAGGACGAGGAGGGTGTGGTGCTCCGCTTCGACCTCGCCGGCGTGGAGGCGCAGGACGTCGACGTCCGGTTCGAGAACGGCGTCCTCACGATCCGCGGCGAGCGCAAGCTCGATCACCCGGAGCGGCGCGACCGGTACCACCGGGTAGAGCTCTCCTACGGCACGTTCACCCGGTCGTTCGCCCTGCCCGCGTCGGTCGATGCGGAGAAGATCCGCGCCGAGGCGAAGAACGGCCTCCTCGTCGTCGCTCTTCCCAAGCGCGCCGAGGCGAAGCCACGGTCGATCCAGGTGAAGGTGAACTGAGGGTGAAGCGGGCTTCAGTCCTCGGTCTTCAGGCCTCAGGACAGAAAAGCGAGCGGGCCTCGGGAGCACCCGGGGCCCGCTGCTCGTTTCGAGTCTTTCCCGAGGCCTGAGGCCCGAAGCCCGAGGCCTCTCCCCCTACTGCTTCATCGCTGCGACGGGCGGGGGCGCGGCCGAGATCGACGGCTGGCTCGACTTCGACTTCTCGGCCGGCACGTCCATCTTGCACTGACCCTCGAAGATGACGCCCTTCTCGATCATGAGCGAGGGCGTGTCGATGTTCCCCTTCATGCGGGCGGGGTGGTGCAGCTCGACCGCGCTCTTGGCCTTCACGTCGCCGTTGATCTCGCCGTGGACGATCACCGTCCCCGCCTGAACCTCGGCCTGGATCTTCGCACCCTCGCCAACGACGAGGACGTCGTTGGTCACGATCGTGCCCGTGAACTTGCCGTCGATGCGGACGGTGCCCTCGAACGTCAGCTTGCCCTCGAACTCCGAGCCACGACCGAGCAGGGCATTGAGGTCTCCCGCCGCGGCGGGGACGGAGGTGAGCTCATCGCGCTTCAGCATCGCCATGGATCTTCGCTCCTCGTAAACGTTCCGATGATCACCAGGGCTGCCAGGCGTCGCTGCGCCGCCAGCTGGCGAGGTGGCTACGTCCCCAGCTTGCCTGAGAACGACGTGCCGTGTCTTGGTCCCAGTCCGCTCCGACCCGTGCGAGCGAACCCTCTAGTTACGCTCCGATCTTCGCCAGTATTCCATCGAGCTCGTCGAGAGACGAGTACTCGACCTCGAGCTTCCCGGCGGAAGCGGAGCGGGGCACGACCCTACACTTGGCCCCCAGGCGGCGCTGGAGGCGCTGGGTGAGCGCCCTGATCGCGGGTGAATCCGCGCCCTTCGCTCCGGGTGCGGGTCGCTTCGAGCCCTTGGTGGTCAGAGAACGCACCAGGGCCTCGGTCGCCCGAACGGAGAGCCCCTCGCGGATGGCGCGCTCGGCCGCTTTCCGGATTGCTTCCTCGCCCTCGAGCCCGAGGAGCGCTCGGGCGTGCCCCATGTCGAGCTGACCGTCCCGGACGGCGTCGCGGACCGTGTCCGGGAGCTTGAGGAGGCGGAGCGCGTTCGCGATCGACGAACGCTCCTTCCCGACGCGCTTCGCGATCTCCTCCTGGGTGAGCGAGTGGTCGGTGACGAGGATCTCGTACGCCTCGGCCTCCTCGATGGCGTTGAGGTCCTCGCGCTGAAGGTTCTCGACGAGGGCGAGCTCGAAGGCCTCCCGGTCGGACGCCTCGCGGACGACGGCCGGGATCTCCTGGAGCCCGGCGCGCTGTGCCGCCCGCCACCGGCGCTCACCGGCAAGGATCCGGTAGCTCCCCCCCTCGCGCCGGACGAGGATGGGCTCGATGATCCCGTGCTCGCGGATGGACGCGGCGAGCTCCTCGAGCCGGGCCTCCTCGAAGTGCTTCCGGGGCTGGTCGGGGTTCCGTTCGACGGCCTCGATCGGCAGCGTGAGGATCGCGCGGCCGGCCGGGGCAGCGCTCGGCAACGTCACGACGCTCGACGGCGGCGGGGCGTTCGAGAGGAGGGCGGCCATTCCGCGCCCGAGGGCGGGTCTCCGCTTGTCGGCCATGGTCACGCGACGCCTCCGGCAACGCTCAGCCGCGAGGTCACCTCGCGGGCGAGGTCGAGATAGCTCTGACAGCCCTTCGAGGCGACGTCGTAGAGCAGGACGGGCTTGCCGTGGCTGGGGGCCTCGGAGAGCCGCACGTTCCGCGGGATGACGGTCTCGAACACCTGCGCCTGGAACGTCCGGCGGATCTCGTCGGCCACCTGGTTCGAGAGATTGTTGGACGCGTACATGGTGAGGAGGATGCCGTCCACCTTGAGCTCGGGGTTTGCGGCGCCCTTCACGAGGTCGATGGTCTTGAGGACGTCGGCGAGCCCCTCGAGCGCGTAGTACTCGCACTGGAGCGGGATGAGGACGCCCTTGGCGGCGACGAGGCCGTTCAGGGTGAGGAGGCCGAGCGAGGGGGGGCAGTCGATGACGATGTACTCGTAGCTCGGCGCGACGGGATCGACGGCGCGCTTCAGCCGGTACTCGCGGTGGTCGAGCTCGGCGAGCTCGAGCTCGGCGCCGACGAGGTGACGCGAGGCGGGGACGAGGTCGAGGAACTTGAGCTCGGTCTTGCGGACCGCCTCGTTGAGCGGGAGCCCGTCGAGCAGGACCTCGTAGATGGACTTCTCGGACTCGTCGCGGCGGATGCCGAGGGCGCTCCCGGCGTTGCCCTGGGGATCGACGTCGATGAGGAGGGTCCGCTTCTCGGACGCGGCGAGCGAGGCGGCGAGGTTCACGGCCGTGGTGGTCTTGCCGACGCCGCCCTTCTGATTCGCGATGGTGAGGATCCGGCTCATGGAGTCTCGGTGTGCGGGGGAGCGGCCCCCAAGCAGCATGTCGTTCAAGGCAAGCCCCTTGTCTCGCGCCCGGCCCCCTTGGCCGCCGCGTGCGCAAGATGCCGGACCCCCCTGACATCCCATGTTCCACGTGGAACGTCTGGGCCGGGGGTGGGGGCCTCTGTTCCACGTGGAACACCCTGTCCGTCCAGCACCTTCCTGGCGGCAGGCGTGCTTTCGAGCGGTAGCCGCCGCGGCTGGCGTACGCCTCGCGGGTGGTTGCCCGGGGTTGCGGTTCCGAGGGGCGGCCGGGTGGGCCCGCCGGGCTCGCCGACCAGGTCGAGTGCTCGGCGCCCACAGGCTGTTGTAGGGCGCGCGCGTGCCGGGGGTGATCTGGCGGACGCGGCGCCGAAACTCGCCGGCACCCTCGGCGCGAGAGCCGGCTCAGACATCGGCGCCGCGTGCCCTCGTCGTGATCCGCGCGCGGTCCGCCTCAAGTCCCGAGCGGCGCCTGCGCTGATGGTCGGCTCGCTCCGGCGGGCCCACCCGTCCGCTGGTGTGAGGGGGTTGGGTGGGTGCTCGAGGCTGCGGGTGTCTCGCGGGTGGCGCAGAGCAGCTACTCACGACGAGAGTCGGACCAGCGCCGGCGCCACGAAGGACCATGTTCCACGTGGAACGTGACCCAGTCACGCGCATCTCTGGGACTCCCACGGAGCTCCGACAACACCCGTCCCCTTAGCCTCGAGCGCCCCCTCCAACCCCGCCACACCAGCGGCTGCCTGGGCCCGCCGGAGCGAGCCGACCATCAGCGCAGGCGCCGAACGCGATCTTCCTGGAACGCGCGCGTACAGGACCTACTGCACGCGGCGCCGATGTCTGAGGCGGCCACCCGCGCGAAGCGCGCCGGTGGCCGCCGAGTTTCGGCGCCGCGTCCGCCGGAGCCCCCAGCAGCACGCGCGCGTCCTACAACTGTTCGTGGGCGCCGAGCACTCTACCCTGGTCGGCGAGCCCCGGTGGGCCCAGGCGGCCGCCCCTCGGAACCGCAACCCCGGGCAACCACCCTCGAGGCGTACGGCTCACGCTCGGCGCGCAACCAGGTCACCGCCACCCTTCGCCAAGCTCACGGCGAGCGGGCCACTAAGAGCGCGCCACCCACCGCACGACGGCCCGGGAGGCCCGCGAGAACGGCAGCTCGTACCGCTCGATACCCTCGAGCTCGAGCCCCGCGGCCGCGCCGAGCTCGGCGAGCCGCCCCTCGTCCTCGACCTTCCCGAGCATCGCGAGGAGGCTCCCGCCCGGCGCGACGTACGCGCTCCCGAGCGGAACCCAGACCGACGGCTCCGCGACGGCCCGGCTCACGACCGCCTCGCTCCTCGGCAGCCCGTCAGACTCCGGCGCGCCGCTCGCGCGGGCGACGACGCCGCGGACGTGCTCGAGCCCCAGCTCGACCGCCACCGCCTTCACGAACGCGACCTTCTTCGCCACTGAATCACAGCAGACCACCTCGAGGTCCGGCCGGGCGCACGCGAGCGCGACGCCGGGTAGGCCGCCGCCGCTCCCGATGTCGAGGACGGTCCGCGCGCTGCCCAGCGACCGGAGGAGGAGGAGGCTGTCGACAAGGTGCTTCTCCGCGACCTCGACCGGCGCCGTGATGGCCGTGAGGTTCACCTTCCGGTTCCAGGCGAGGAGCCGGTCGGCGAATCGCTCGAGGAGGGGGAGGGCAGCCGGCGAGAGATCGAGCCCGAGCGCGCCCGCTCCTCCCTCGAGCGTCTCGCGGAAGAGCGGGTCCATCACTTCGACTGGCCGCGCCGCCCGATGGCGGCCTCGACCTCGGCGCGGTGGTCGGCGAGGTACTCCTCCACCTCCGCCTCCTCGAGGCCGAGATCGCGGAGGACCCCTTCGTACACGAACCGGAACCCCTCGCGGTACTGGCCGTCCTGGAGCTCGAACGAGCGCCGGAGGACCGCCGCAGAGAAGAGCCGCTCGGCCCGTGTCTTCTCCCGCGGCGCCACTAAGCGCCCTGCTTCCCCGCCGTCGGCACGATGAGGAGCTGCCGGAAGATCCCTTCGCCCTCGCTCTGGGTCGTGACGCCGTCGACCCCGACGAGCGCGAGGTGGATCTGCCGCCGCTCGCGCGCGCTGATGGGCGCGATGGCGAGCACCTTCCCGGTCCGGCAGGCGGCGGCCGCGAGCCGCTCCGCCATCGCCTTCACGGCCGGGTCGCCCTCCTCGCTGAACCCCCCCACCTCCAGGTTCACCCACTTCCGCCCTTCGGAGCGCGGGTTCACCACGCGGTTCACGAGGTGCTGCACCGCCTCGATGAGCCCACCCGAGAGCTCGAGCGCGTTCCCCTCCTGCGCGGCGAGCGAGACGCCGATCGCCTCGGCGGTCTCGCGGACCTCGACCGAGATCTTGGCCCCGAGCCGCTCGAACAGCTCCACGCAGAAGGTCCGCGCCCGCTCCACCTTCTCCGGCGCCTGGGCCGGCGGCGGCGCTCCATTCCTCTCGTCCGCGATCGCCATGGGAGGTCCTTTCACTTCGCCGGCGCCAGCTGCGCGGTCTGCATCTTCATCATCCACTGCTGCTGCGCGATCGAGAGGACGTTGTTCACCACGATGTACAGCGTGAGGCCCGCAGGGACCTGCAGCATGATGAACGTGAAGAAGATGGGGAAGAAGTAGAGCATCATCTTCGCCTGGGCGTTCTCCGCCGGCTGCGGCGAGAGCTTCTGCATGACGAAGCTCGAGGCCCCCATGAGCAGCGGGAGCACGAAGATCGGGTCGTGCTGCGTGAGGTCCTGGATCCACAGGAAGCCCTCCCGGTAGAGCTCGACCGACGTCTGGAGCGCGGCGTAGAGGGCGAACCAGATCGGCATCTGCAGGAGCATCGGGAGGCAGCCGCCGAGCGGGTTGACCTTGTGCTCGCGGTACAGGCCCATCACCGCCATGTTGAGCTTCTCGCGGTCGCCCTCGTACTTCGCCTTCAGCTTCTCGATCTCGGGCTGCAGCTTCCGCATCTCGTTCATCGACTGCATCTGCTTGTAGGTGAGCGGGAAGAGCACGATCTTCACGAGCAGCGTGAGCAGGATGATGGCGACGCCCCAGTTCGCGACGAACGCGTGGAGCCAGCGCATCACGTAGAGGAGACCGCGGGCGAAGACGCCGAAGTACTTCGCCGTGCCGTAGTTCACCGAGGTGTCGAAGGCGCGCCCGTACGCGCGGAGCGTGTCGAGATCCTTCGGGCCCGCGTACACGGTGAACTCCGCCTTCCGCGCCTTCTCCGGCGGGAGGGCGAGCGACGCCACCCCGACGCCCTTCGCCGCGCCGCTCGCGAGCACGCACGTCCCGGCCGGATCCGCGGGCAGCACGGCGGAGACGAAGTAGTGCTGGTCGACGCCCGTCCAGTAGGCGGTCCCTTCACCGCGCTGCGCCGCCTTCCCCGGCTCCGGGTCGTACCGCTCCGTGCTCTCGCCGGCGCGGCAGATCGGGTGGGCCTGGTCGAGCGGCGGCCCCGTGAAGAGCGCGAGGAACCCGCCCTTCTCGCCGCCCGGCGGCGTGTAGGACGGATAGAGGACGCCGATCGGCGTGCCGGGGCCGCCCGTCACCTCGATCGTGAGCGCGAGCTCGTACGGCTTGCCGGTCAGCCGGAAGCTCTTGCGGACCTCGGCGCCGTTGACGCTGCCCGCGAACGTGATCGAGCGATCGTCCTTCGACGAGATGGCCATCGGCACCCGCGCCGAGGCCATGACCTCGTTCGGCTTCGCCCCCTCCGGCGCGATCGCCAGGGAGAGCGGGTACGCCTGCCCCTCGCGCGCGATGCGCGCGAGGTTGACCGGCTCCTCCTCGTCGCCGCGCCCGCGCCGGAACTTCGGATCCTGGAGCGTGAACGACTTGAGCGCACCGCCCCAGCTCGAGAACGTCGCCTCGAAGCCGTTCCCCACGAGGACCACCGTCTCCTCGGGAGCCTCGGGCGCCGGCGCCGGCGCGGTCGGCACGGCCGGGACCGCCGTGCCGGCCGCCGCCGCAGGAGGCGGCGGCGCCTTCTCGGGCGGCTGCTGCTGCGCCTGCTGCTGCTGAGGCCGACGCGGATTCCGCCAGGCCTCGAACGCGTTGTAGGCGGTCATCACCGCGAAGGAGAGCGCGATCGCCAGGAACAGCCGCTTGGTGTCTTTGCCCAAGGCCTACCTCTTTGGAGTGAGCTCCGGCACGGGGTCGACCCCGCCCGGATGGAAGGGGTGGCAGCGAAGGATCCGCTTCACTGTCAGATAAGTGCCGCGCGCCGCGCCGTGCCGCTCGAGCGCCGTCAGCGCGTACGCCGAGCAGCTCGGGTAGAACCGGCACGAGGGCGGGAGGACCGGCGAGAGGAGCCGCCGGTAGAGCTTCACGAGCAGGACGAGCAGCCAGCGGATCATGGGCTGCCCCGCTCCACGCGGAGCCTCGCGCGCGCGGCCTCGAGCGCGCGGCGCGCCCCTTCGAGCCCCGTCTTCAGGGCGGCGGGCTTCGCGATCACGACGAGGTCTACCGCGGGCAGATCTCCTGCCACGCCGCGCCAGGCCTCGCGGATCCAGCGCTTCACGCGGTTGCGCTCGACGGCGTTTCCGACCTTCGACGACACCGTGATCCCGATCCGCGGCCGCGGGGTTCCGGAGGCGAGCGCGAGGACCACGAGCTCTCCGGAGTGGATGCGCCGGCCGCGCTGCTGCACCGCGAGGAACTCACGCCGGCGTCGCAGCCGGGCCGTCCTCGGGAGCTTCACCCCGGCTACTTCTTCGGCGCGCGCGGAGCGAGGCGCTTCCGCCCCTTGGCGCGCCGACGCTTGATGACCTCGCGCCCGCCCGGGCTCTTCATCCGCTTCCGGAAGCCGTGCGTCCGGTTTCTGCGCTGCTTCTTCGGTTGATAAGTCCGCTTCATGGCGCGGCAAACTCACCGATCGCCCCACGCATGTCAAGGATTCACCGACCCCGCGCCGCGACCGTGCGAGCGCCGCTCGGGTCCCACGAGAAAGCGCCGTCGTTACCGGCCCGATCGAACTCGGTCTTGATCCGTTCCGGGCTCTTTCGCTACCTTCCGCGCCACGGTTCACGGGCCTGCCCGGCACCTCGCAGAACAACCGAACAGGTGAGCGCCGCTACCCCGATCGGGAAGCGGGCGGCCGGCATTTTCGCGCCAAGGAACGGGGGATTTGAAGATGGACGTACCCGCGAGCGCTCGCGCTTCCACGCCTCTCGAAGACGCGTGGTCCCGCGTCGACTCCTTCCTCCGTACCCGCCTGCGCCCCGATCTGTACGAGCGCTGGTTCGCGCCCCTACGTCCCATCTCGGTGACCGACGGCTGCCTCCAGATCGGCGCACCCGACAAGTTCCACCGCGACTTCGTCGAGGACAACTACAGGCCCTGGTTCGAGGAGTTCGTGCCGGAGATCCTCGGCGAGCGCCTCCGGATCTCCTTCGCCGTCGACGAGGCGCCCCGGACCGCGCCCTCCGCGCCGATCCCGCTGCCGATCGCCCTGACGCCCTCGACGCGCGAGCTCCCCGCTCTGGCCGATCCGCGCGACTCGCGGCCCAACCCGCGCTACGTCTTCGACACGTTCGTCGTCGGCGCCTCGAACCACTTCGCCTTCGCCGCCGCGCAGAACGTCGCCCAGAACCCCGGCAAGACCTGGAACCCGCTCTTCCTCCACGGCGACTCCGGCCTCGGCAAGACGCACCTGCTGCACGCGGTCGCCGCCACCATCCTCGAGAAGAGCGGCGGCCGCGTCGCCATCGTCTCCTCCGAGCGGTACACCAACGACTTCGTCGCCGCGCTCTCGAAGGGCACGATGGACGAGTTCCGCCGAAAGTACCGCGAGTGCTCCGCGCTCCTCGTCGACGACGTGCAGTTCCTCGCCGGCAAGGACAAGACCGCGGAAGAGTTCTTCCACACCTTCAACGAGCTCCACGACCACCACGTCCAGATCGTCCTCTCGAGCGATCGGCCGCCGAAGGAGCTGAAGGGCCTCGACGAGCGGCTCTGCTCCCGCTTCGAGTGGGGCATGCGCGTCCAGATCGAGGCGCCGGAGTTCGAGACCCGGGCGGCGATCCTCCAGAAGAAGGCCTCGGTCGAGAGCATCGAGCTCCCCCAGGACGTGACCGACCTCCTCGCCCAGCACATCCGCTCCAACGTGCGGGAGCTCGAGGGCGCGCTCATGCGCGTCGCCGCCTTCGCCTCCCTCAAGAAGGAGCCGATCACCGTGCAGCTCGCGCGCGACGTCCTCGGCGACGTCATCCCGCCGCCCGGGTACCGGCCGCCGATCGAGAAGATCCAGGACGCCGTGGCCGCCCACTACGGCCTCACGGTCGCGAAGCTCACGAGCGCCTCCCGCGAGCAGAAGATCGCCCTCCCGCGCCAGGTCGCCATGTACCTCTGCCGCGAGCTCGCGAAGGAGAAGTTCCAGTCCATCGCCGAGAAGTTCAACAAGAAGGACCACACCACCGTCATCGCCGCCGTGGACCGGATCCGGCAGCTCAAGGAGACCGACGGCATGGTGAGCTCGGCCCTCCAGACGCTGACGGCGAAGCTCGCGCCGTAGCGGCACGCCCCATGATTCCGACCGCACGAGAGCGGGTGGACGTCCGTCCATCCGGTCGGCCGCGTGCGCCCGACATCCGACGGCGCCGCCACTCCACGCTTGCGCGGATCCGCCACGGGCGAGCCCTGTGGAGGGCCCGTGGATCTGCGTCCGATCCGGCTGGGGATCAGCTGTGGGCCGCTGTTGACACTTCTTTCCGGCCCGCGCTACACAATCTCGACCCTGCGGGATCCAGACGTTTTTCCAGGCCGGAAAGACGAGGCGATCCGGAGTCCTAGGCCGGCTTTCCACAAGGCGCCGGCCCCTGCTACTCCGGCGATCTCATAAGAAGAGGATCCTTCCCATATGGAACTCAAGATCGGCGTCCCTGAGCTCGCGAAGGCGCTCGGCCGCTCCCAGGGCATCGTGGAGAAGAAGAGCACGATGCCGATCCTCAGCCACGTCCTTCTCGAGGCCCGCAAGGCCGGTCAGCTCGTCGTCTCGGCCACCGACCTCGACCTGGCCGTCTCCTCAGAGCACACGTGCGAGGTGCTGAAGGAAGGCGCCCTCGCCGTCTCGGCGCGCCACCTGTACGAGATCGTGCGGGCGCTGCCGGAGACGACGGTGACGCTGAAGCGCGGCCAGAACAACTACCTCGAGGTGAAGAGCGGCTCGGCCGAGTTCCGCATCGTCGGCCTGCCGGCCGAGGACTTCCCGGCTCTTCCCCGCTTCGACAAGGTGCCGTTCGAGGACGTCGAGGCGGGCCTCGTCCTCGACATGATCGAGCGGACCTTCTTCGCCGTCTCGACCGACGAGACCCGTTACAACCTCAACGGCGTCTACTTCGAGCCGGCCGCGGGCAGCCTGCGCCTCGTCGCCACCGACGGCCACCGGCTGTCGCTGTCCGAGCGTCCCGTCCCCGGCACGTTCGGACTGAAGCGCGGCGTCATCCTGCCGAAGAAGGGGCTCCAGGAGCTCAAGAAGCTCCTCGCCGAGGCGGCCGAGTCCGGAGAGGAGAAGCCGGAGGCGAAGCTCGGCTTCCTCGAGAACAGCGCCATCTTCCGCCGGCCGGGAGTGGTCCTGGTGATGCGCCTCATCGAGGGGCTCTTCCCGGACTACAAGCAGGTCATCCCCAAGGCCGGCGAGAAGGTCGTGAAGCTCGGTCGCACGCGGTTCGGCGAGACGCTGCGCCGAATCTCGCTCCTCTCCTCGGACAAGGCGCATGCGGTGAAGCTCGACCTCTCGAAGGGGGTCCTCCGCGTCCTCTCGCAGAACCCGGATCTCGGCGAGGCCAAGGAGGACGTGCCGGTCGAGTACGAGGGCGAGCCGCTCAAGATCGGCTTCAACGCCCGCTACCTCATCGAGGTGCTCGGCGTCATCCGGTCCGGCGAGGTCCAGCTCGAGCTCGCCGACGACCTGTCGCCGGGCGTGCTCCGCGGCGCCGAGGAGCCGGACCAGGGGTTCACGGCCGTCGTGATGCCGATGCGGATCTGACTCGAGCGGCCGGCGACTCCGCTCGTGCTGAGCCTGTCGAAGCACGAGGGCCAAGGTGCCGCTTGAGACTCGTCTCGCTCCACATCCAGGACTTTCGCAACCTCGCGGCGGTCGAGCTCGCGCCCTCGCCGCGCACGACCGTCCTCGTCGGCCAGAACGGTCAGGGAAAGACGAACCTCCTCGAGGCGATCTACTTCCTCGCCACGCTCAAGCCGCTCCGGGCGACGCGGCTGCAGGAGCTCGTCCGGTTCGGGTGCGCCCGCGCGGCGGTGTCGGGGCGGTTCGAGGGGCCGGGCGGCGTGCGAACGCTGGCCGTGCAGCTCGGGGACGGCGCGCGGACGGCGTACCTCGACGGCAAGGTGCAGGACCGGTTCGATGACTACTTCGAGGGGCTCGCCGCGGTCGCGTTCACCCCGGACGATCTCCTCCTCGTGAAGGCGGGGCCGGACGGGCGGCGCCGGTTCCTCGATCGCGCGGCGTTCAACCGGTGGCCCGCGGTGCTGGGGGA
>JAEYOU010000411.1 GCA_023411405.1 Pseudomonadota bacterium
GCCGAGGACGTCGGCGAGGGGCGCGTCGAGCGCGGGCGCGAGGCCCGCGAGCGCGTCCCAGGCCACCTGCGCCACGCGGCGCTCGGCAAGGGACGGGACCTCCGGCGAGCCCTCCGCCATCACTCCCCCGCGCGCCCCCGCCCCTTGAGCAGCCGCGCGACGACCTCGCGGAGCGCCGCCGCCTCGAACGGCTTCTCGACGCGCTCGTTGGGGACCCGCTCGAGGAACTCGCGCGCGCTCGGGGTGAAGGCGCCTCCGGTCAGGAACACGAAACGATCCGCGAGGTGCGGCGCGCGCGCTGCCACCCTCCCGAACAGCTCCATGCCGGAGAGATCCGGCATCATCAGATCGCAGATCACGAGGTCCCAGCCGTCCTCGTGGTCGAGCAGCGCCAGCGCCCCGTGCCCGCTCCCCTGCACGCGCACGTCGTGCGGCGGGGAGAGGATGCGCTGGAGCGCGCGGCAGACGAGCGGCTCGTCGTCGATCACGAGGACCTTGGCGCGCCGCGTGGGCGCGGGCGGCCGCGGCGGGGGCCGCTCCGCCGCGCTGGCGGGCGCCGGGGGGAGGAGGACGCGGAACGTCGAGCCGCGTCCCACCTCGGTCTCGAGCGCGATCTCTCCGCCCATCGCGACCACGATGCCGTGGCAGATCGAGAGCCCGAGGCCCGTGCCGACGCCGACGGGCTTCGTGGTGAAGAACGGGTCGAAGATGCGCGCCCGGAGCGCGGGCGGGACTCCCTCGCCGTCGTCGGCGATCTCGATCGCCACCCGCCCGTCCTCGTGGAGCGCCGTCGCGGCCCGGACGACGTGGGCCTCGGGGCGGCCCTCCGGGATCGCCTGCGCGGCGTTGATGAGGAGGTTGAGCAGCACCTGGCCGAGCCGGTGCTCACTCCCGAGGACCCGGGGGACCTCGCCCAGCGAGACCTCGAGCCGGGCCCGGGCCCGGATCTCGTTCGAGGCGAGCGAGAGGGCGGAGCGCAGCACCCGGTTCACCTCGAGCGGCTCACGCCCCTCGTCGTCGGCGCGCGAGAAGGTCTTCAGGTCGCGGACGATCTCGCGCACCCGCGTCCCGCCCTCGCGCGCCTCCTCCAGCGCCGCGACGACGTCCTGGTTGGTCCCGTCGCGCCGGAGCTCACGGATCGAGTACTCGAGGTTCGCGAGGATGAACGCGAGCGGGTTGTTGATCTCGTGCGCCATCCCGGCGGCGAGCGTCCCCATCGACGCCATGCGGTCGGCGAGCCGGAGCTGGGCCTCCATCCGGCGGCGATCCGAGACGTCCTCGACCATGGCGAGCGCGTACGCGGGCGCGCCGTCCGCGCCGGCGAGGGCGCACGCCCGCACCTGCGCCTGGACCCAGGCCCCGTCGCGCCGCAGGTACCGGCAGGCGGCGTCCTCCAGCGAGGCGTTCCCCGCCCGGAGCCGCGCGAGCCGCTCCTCCGACCGCTCGGCGTCGTCCGGGTGGACGAGCGCGCGGTACACGGCGCCCCGGAGCTCCGCCTCGGGTCGATCCAGCATCGCCTGCATCGCGCGGTTCGTCTCGACCACCTGCCCGGCGGCGTCCAGGAGGACCATCCCCACCGGCACGCCGTCGAAGGCGGCGCGGAAGCGGGCCTCGCTGGCGCGCAGCGCCTCCTCGGACCGCTTGCGGTCGGTGATGTCGCGGACGATCCCGTGGAACCAGGCCCTCCCGCCCGAGTGCTCGACCTGGAAGGCGACGTCCACCGGGAAGGTGGACCCGTCCTTCCGGCGGTAGCGCGTCTCCCAGTGACCCCAGCCGGCGGCGAGCTGGCTGGAGGCCCGCGGCGAGAGGTCGTCCGGCGTCGCCGGATCGCGCAGGTCGTGCAGGTCGAGCCGCAGGAGCTCGACGCGCGGGTAGCCGAGCAGCGCCTCGGCGCGGTCGTTGGCCTCGACGATCCGCAGCTCCTCGTCCACGAGGAACACCATGTCGTTGCCCCACCGGGAGAGGAACTCCACCCGGCGGGCCAGCGCGTCGCGCTCACGCCGGGCGGCCTCGCGGCGGCTCCGCCACCAGTGCCCCACGCCGAGCGCGGCCGTGGCGGCGAGCGCGAGGGCGGTGGCGAGCGTCCACAGGAACCGCTCGCGGAGCGGGGAGAACGCCTCCGCCGCGTCCACCTTCACGAGCACGGCCCAGGTCGAGTTGGGCACCGGCCGCGTGGCGTAGATCGACGACACCCCGCGGTAGTCGGAGGCGGCGCCCGCGCGCCGCTCGCCACGGACGGCGGCGAGCAGCGCCTCCGCGCCCGCCTCGCGGGGCCCGACGCGGAGCTGCATCGCCGACCCGGGGAGGTGCCGGAGCCGGTTGAGCACGCGCGCGCCGTCCCCGTCGGCGCGCGCCAGCACCGTCTCGGCCGAGAGGCTGCTCGGGACGGGCCACTGGAGGAGCATGGGGAAGAGTCGCCGCTGCGGGTCGACCCGGAGGACGATCCCGCCGGCGAGCTGGCCGGCGAGCCGGACGGGCGCGATCACGTCCACGTGGAGCCCGAGCCGGTCCACCTGGAAGTCCGAGAACCACGCCTCGCCGGTCGCCTCGGCGATCACCAGCGAGCCGCGGATGCGCGTCGGGGGGTGGCCCTCCGCGAGGCCCGCGCCGGCGGACACCTGGAACTCGCCTGCGGCGTTCACGAGCCCCACGCCCACCACGTCCCCCGCGCGCTGCATGCCCGCGAGCCACGCCTCCACCTGCGCCGAGGGCGGCTGGCTCCGGGTCGCGGCGAGCCGCAGCTCCTGCAGCTGGTAGCTCGCGTCCGCGGCCAGCGACTCCCCCGCGGCGACCTTCTCGCGCCGCCACTGGAGGACCTGATCGACCTTGAGCGCGGCGAGCGCGTCGAGCTCCGCCGCCCTCCCCTGCCGGAACGCCGTCGCCTCGCTCCGGTACAGGCCGAGCCCCGCGCCGCAGATGGCGAGCCCGAACAGGGCGGCGAGCCCGAACGCCGTCCACCGCGACGGCGTCCGGCCGAGCGGGTCGTGGGGCGGGGCGGGGGCGGGTCTCGAGGGCATCCGCGACAAGGACGGAAGCGGGTCGAGCGACAGGATAGCGCAACGGAGGGCCGGCAGGTCGCCGGAGGGGCCACGGCCAGGAAGCCCGGATGCTTCCAGGGGCGTGTGTACCTCGGCTCCGCTACACTCTCACGCGATGACCCCGCGCGTCCTCGTGGTGGACGACAAGGAGAACCTGCGCAAGCTGCTCGTCCGGATCCTCGCGGATGGGTACGCGGTCGAGGAGGCGGAGGACGGGGCGCGGGCGCTCTCGCTCGTCGCCACGCGCGCCTACGACGTCGTGCTGACGGACATCCGGATGCCCGGCGCGGACGGGTTCGAGCTCCTCGCGGCCGTCAAGGCGCGGGCGCCCGACACCGAGGTCGTGATGATGACCGGCTACGCGACGGTCGCCGACGCCGTGCGGGCCATGAAGCAGGGCGCGTTCGACTACCTCGAGAAGCCGTTCGACCCGGACGCCGCGCTCGGCGTCGTCGCGCGCGCCGCGGAGCGGAAGCGCCTGGCCGACGAGGCCCGCCGCCAGACGGCCCCGGGGACGGCGGAGGCCTTCCACAACCTGGTGGGGCGGAGCCCGCGCATGCGCGAGGCGTTCGCCTTGCTCGAGAAGGCGGCGGGGCTCGACATCACTGTGCTGCTCCTGGGCGAGACCGGGACGGGCAAGGAGCTCGCCGCCCGCGCGATCCACTATCACTCCGGGCGCAAGGAGCGGCGGTTCGTCCCCGTGAACTGCGGCGCGCTCCCCGCCGACCTCGTCGAGAGCGAGCTCTTCGGCCACGCGCGCGGCGCCTTCACCGGCGCCGCCGCCGCGAAGCCGGGCCTCTTCGAGGAGGCGGAGGGCGGGACGCTGTTCCTCGACGAGGTCGGCGAGCTCCCGCTACCCGCCCAGGTGAAGCTCAACCGCGCGCTCCAGGAGCGGGAGATCCGCCGCGTCGGGGACACGCAGCCCGTGAAGGTGGACGTGCGGGTCATCGCCGCGACGCACCGGGAGCTGCGCGAGGAGGCGAAGGCGGGCCGGTTCCGCGAGGACCTCTTCTATCGCCTGCACGTGTTCCCGGTGACCCTGCCGCCGCTCCGCGATCGCGCCGGCGACGTCCCCCTGCTCGCCCACCACTTCCTCGCCAAGCACGCCCGCGCGCTCCGGCGCGAGGTGGGCGCGCTCGAGCCCGAGGCGCTGGCGCGGCTGGCAGGCTACGGCTGGCCGGGCAACGTCCGCGAGCTCGAGAACGCGATCGAGCGGGCGGTCGCGGTGAGCGCGGGCGACCGGCTCCGCGTCGCCGACCTCCCGCCCGAGGTGGCGGGGGCGGCCCCGGCGCCGATCGCCGCCGCCGACCCCGCGGCGCTCGCGCGGCTCCCCTATCGCGAGGCCGTGGCGGAGGCCCGCGACCGGACCTCGCGCGACTACCTGGTCGCGCTGCTCGCCGAGTTCGAGGGGAACGTGACCCGCGCCGCGGAGCGGGCGGGGCTCGAGCGGGAGAGCCTGCACCGGCTGCTCAGGAAGCACGGGATCCGGTCGGACGACTTCAAGTGAAGCCTCTTCTCAAACCGGCTGCGCGGGCTCCCCGAAGTCCGTGCTCGGCATCCTCGCCCCGAGCTGCCCTTCGAGCCGCTCGGCCAGCCAGGTCCGGATCGACTGAAGGTGGACGTCCTCCTCGGCCAGCGCGCTCGTGAACCGCTGCGCGAGGTCGTCCTGGCCGAGCGCCTCGGCCATGGCGATGAGCGTCTTCCACCCGTCGTTGTCGGTGAGCTCCGCGACGAGGAGGGCGTCGAGGCACTGCGTCAGGGTCGAGCGCGGGTCGGTCACCACCTTGACGATCCCCTCCGAGGCGACCGCCGACAGGTCGGCGCACGGCGTCACGGCGGTGGGATCGCCGCCCATCTGCTCCATCGCCTGCTTGCAGAGCAGGAAGTGGGCGTGCTCCTCGTCGCGGAACCGGCGTAGCTCCTCGGGCGGGAACGCGTCCTTCCCCGTCGAGGACGCGGGGAGCTTGGCGAGGATCGCGTCGTAGATCCGCGTCCCGGTCCGCTCGAACGCGAGGCGCTCGCCGAGCTTGTCGAGGAAGACGGTCGCCTTCTCGCCCTGGAGGGCCTTCATCGCCGTCTTGGCCATGCCCTTCACGGTCCCGGGCACGGGCATCGTCCCGACGGGCGGAGCCTCCTTCGACATCTCGGCGCGCATCATGGCGAGCGCCGTGGCGCCACGCGGGTTCGAGGGGACAGCCTGGTCGTTGTCGAGCATCTCCTTCGTCATGATCGGGTTGGCCTGCACCCCGGTGCGGTTCAGGCCCAGATCGGTCGGCTTGGTCTCGTGGTCGGCCATGGCGGTCCTCCTTCAGTGCACGGCGGCAGACGGTTCGACGGCGGCGAGCTCGGTGCCGGGCGTCCACGCGTAGCCCTCGGACACGATCGTCGAGGGCGAGCCGGACGCGTTGACGCGGGCGCGGTACTCGAGCGAACGCTCCGGCTCCTGCGCGGCCGGCACGAAGTCGTGGCCGCTCGCGCGGAGCTGGATCTCGCGCAGCGTCTCGCGCACGAACTTCCGGTGGCTCTCGTACGCGATGGGATCGGGCAGCGTCGCGGGGAGGATCTCGAACGGATCCCGGTTCTCGAGGCGCTGGAACTCGGCCTTCGCGACGGCGAGGTGGCCGAGCTCGTAGTCGAGGAACCGCTCCCAGACGGCCTTGAGCCGCGGGTCGCCCTCCGTCCGGAGACAGCTCCAGTAGTTCCAGACCTCGGTCGCCTCGTGCAGCAGCCACTTCTCGAGCCAGCTCTCGGTCGGATCGGCGAGCGACTCGTACTGCGTCACGTGCTGCTCCTCGATCGACGCGATCTCCGCGTAGAGCTGCCGCGCCACCGGGTCCGCGAAGAACGGCCCGACGTGCATGTAGTAGTCGTGCGTCTGGTACTCGCCCGCGACGAGCGTCATCGCGTTGAGCTTCGAGAGCGGGTGCGCGGTGCGGCGGTCGTAGGGGCGGCGCAGGTCGTCCTCGGGGTGGCGGTGCTCGTCCGCCGTCGGCCGGCCCGGCTGGACGTCCGTGTACCCTTGGAGGATCGCGTTCGCGTCCTTGCCCTCCACGCGATCGAGCAGCGACGCGTACCGGTACATGTGGTCGAAGTCCTCGAGCAGGCCGAACCGGTAGACCTGCGCCAGGTACGGATCGGGCTCGTGCTGCGCGATGTGCGCGGTGACCTCGATCGCCACCTGCTCGTACCCGATGGTGGTCTCGAGCGCCGACTGGTCGGCGGGGTTGAGCCAGTTGACGAGGGTCTGCTGGTGGTGCTCCTTGCGGCGCACCTCCGCCAGCGCGCGCCGCAGCCCCTGGTCGCTCCCTCGCGCGAGGACGTGCGAGAAGCGGATCGCCTCCGACTCGATCCCGTTCATGAGAATGACGCGGACGCGCGAGAACGCGTCTGCGTCGAGCTTCGAGTACGGGACGCGTCCGGCGACGTCCTTCCAGTCGAACTCCTGCCGCCCCAGCTCCACGCCCTGCTCGCTCTTCAGATCGAGTGCCACGTTCGCTCCTCCCCGGTCGGTTCCGACCAAGTTGCGCAGCGGGTGAGGCCCGCGGAACCCCGTCCCGCCCCCGGCGCCGCGCCGCCGCCGCGTGGTAACGTCTCGCGATGCGCGCGGCCGCCGCCCTCTCCCTCGCCCTCCTCGCGTCCGCCGCCCCGGCGCGCGCCGTCGACGACGGTCCGCTCGGTGTCCGGACGCCCGGCGTGTTCCGCGACCTCTTCCTCGACATGCCGCTCGCCGACGCGCGCGGTCCGAGGGGCCCGGACGCCGGCGTACGGCTCGACCTGCGCTGGTGGTTCTCGAACGACTGGTCGGTGCCGACGCGGCTCGCGCGCGGCGCCGACGTGGTCTGGGTCCAGCAGGACGCGCAGACGGACGCGCTCGAGCTCGCCGCCACCGTCCCCTGGTCCCGCCTCGGCGCGGCGCCCTGGCTCGCGCGGTGGCAGACCACGGCCGGGCTGCGACTCCTCACCCGCTGGGGCGGCTGGTCGGACGGGATGATCGAGGACTGGCACGACGCGATCGGCTCCTGGAACTTTCAGCGGGAGTACCACCCGCGGGACGCCGTCCACCTGCGGCTCGCGGTGGAGGGCGGCCGCACCCTGGCCGACCTCCGCCGCCCCGGCACGACCCTCTCCGATCTCGCGCTGCGCACGTCCGGCCGGCTCCTCGCCGGCGCACCGCGCGACGACGGCGCGCTGCCCTGGGCGGTCGCCCTCCGGGCGGATCTCGAGCTTCCCACCGGGCGGCTGGGCGCGCTCGGCGGCTCCGGCGGAGTGGAGGCAGGGCTGGGGGTCGCGGCGACGGCGGCGCCGCTCCGGTGGCTCACGTTCCACGGCCAGGGGGCCCTGCGCCTCGTGCCGGCGCTCTCGCACGACTTGCCGCTCCGCCCGAGGACCGTCCACTGGGGTGTCGACCTCGCGGTCGTGGTGCGGCTCTGGGGCCGGGTCGCGCTCGTGGCCGAGGATCGGCTCTCGTCACCGCTCTTCCGCGGAGGCTGGTCGCTCCCGGCGGGTACCAAGGAGCCCGAGGCGACCGCGTACTACGGCCTGTTCCGGCTCCAGAACCAGATCTCCGGCGGGATCCGGCTCGGCGAGGTGACGGTCTTCTTCTCCGAGGACTTCACGCCGGGGAGAAGGCTCGCCGCAGACCCCGGACCCCGCTGGTTCTACAACTCCAACGCGCCCGACTTCGTGTTCGGGGTCTCCTGGGCGCGGTAGCGCTCGATCGGCCGCCCGCCCGCGGCGCCGCTGCACGGCGCGCGGCACGTGAACAGGATCCAGCGTGCCCACCATCGGACATGTCGCCGCCGGACTGGCCGGCTGGAGGCTGAGCGGTCGAGTGCACCGGCCGGTGCGGCCCGCGCTGGTCTACACCGCGCTCGCGACGTTCCAGGATCTCGACCTCTTCCTGCCGCACGCCTGGGGCGGGGGCTGGGTCCATCGCGGGGCGCTCCACTCGCCCGCGGTGGCGCTCGTCGCGGCCGCCATCGGCCTCCTGCTCCTGTGGGACCAGGGGAACCGGACGAAGGTCTTCCTCCTCGCGTTCGCGACCGCCGCGAGCCACGGCCTGCTCGACACGCTCACCCTGGGCGGCGCCGGCGTGATGCTGCTCTGGCCGCTGTCGCTCGCGCGGTTCGAGTCGCCGTGGGAGCCGCTCCCGCCGTCGCCGTTCTCCGCGCGCCACGGCTCGCCGCGGTTCCTGCTGCGGCTCGCGTACGAGGCGCTGTTCTTCGCGCCGCTGTTCCTGTGGGCGCTGTGGCCCCGGCGCTGGAGCCGCGGCCGCACCAACAGCACGAACAGCGCCGCCCCGACTCCGGCTCGACCGGATCCTTAGGGCGCTGTTCACGGATTCCTCTCCCCCAGCTCCCACTGGAGCCCGTCCGGCGCCGCGCCCCGGGCGCGGACGTAGCCGTCGTGCACGCCGCGCAGGTGGTGCGCCTGACAGAGGGACGTGAGGTTCTCCTCCTCGTCGCCGCCGCCGTGCGAGCGGTACACGATGTGGTGGACGTGGTCCGCGGCCTTGCTGCACCCCGGGCACGTGCAGAGCCCGCGGTCGCGCTCCATCGCGCGGTTCGCGGGCGTGTTGGGCCGTTTCGTCTCGGCTTCGTAGGTGTCGATGAAGTGCTGGCACATGACGACGAGGCACGTCGACGTCCCGATCCACTCCTGCGCCGCCGCCCGGACCGCCCGGCAGGCCGCGCTGAAGACCTGGTGCACGTCGGCGGGCAGCCGCACCGCCCATTCCTTCCGTGCGCACATCTGCGCTTCCTCGTCAGCCTCGACGGCGCGGGCGAGCTCGATGACCTTCATCTTCTCGGCCTTCGCGATCCAGGCGTCGATCTTCGACTCCGGGCCAGCTTCGCTGGCCCTACGCTCAGGGTGGTCGGCCCCATTGGACAGGGCGCGCGCGACCAGCCGCGCCTGCTCGTACCCGAGCCGCCCGTCGCGCATCGCGCGTCGGAGGGCAGGGAAGTCCCAGAGGCGGCGCTCCAGCCAGGCGCGCTGCTCGATCGCGCGCCCGGACATCCCGAGCCGCTCGGACGCGTAGTGGTCCACGTCGAGGAACTTCATGTCGCGCCAGAGGCCGGTGTTGATGAGGAGCATCGAGAGGTGACCGACGAGCTCGTCCCAGCCCCGGCGCATGGAAGCCAACTCGCGGAGCCGCTCGTGGATCCGGAGGGCGCCATCCCCGTCGTCCACGCCCGCCTCCGGCGCGGGCACCGGGTCCGCGGAGTGGAGGTAGCTCCAGCGGTCGTACTCCCGCTCGAGCCACTCGCGGAGCTCGGGCGACGGCTTCGACGGACCGATCCCGAGGAGCGCGTAGATGTCGTGGCCCGGGCCGGACGAGCTCGCGCGCGCGCCGTCACCGGCGGCCTCGGGCGGAGGACGCGGATCCGGATGACTCCCCAGGTACTCCTGGGCGATGGCCTCCACCCGCTGCCACTTCGGCGTGTTCGCGCGAAGGACCTTGCCGGCCACCTCCAGCGCCCGATCGAGGACCTCGCGCTCCTCCGGCTCGAGATCGATCACGATCCGGTCCCAGCGCCTCGCTTTCTCGACCTCCACCGCCGCGCCATCGCCCCGCGCCGCAGCGACGAGCCCGCGGACGGTGTCGCGCTCCGCCCGCTCCACCCACTCCGCCTCGGAGTCCCCGACCGCGACGCCGACGATGGCGATCGCCTTCTTGAGGCTCACCTCGCCCGATCGCACCGCCGCGCGGAGCACCGGCCGCGTTCGCAGGTCGCGCGCAAGCTTCATCCACTCCTTCGCCGTCCGCGGCGCGAGCGAGAGCTCCTCACGCGCGTAGTCGCCGAGGTTCGTGTACCCGAGCCGCATCGGCCCATCACCCGTGCAGAGGCAGTCGAGGCACTCGCCCATCGCGACCGCGATCGCCCCGCTCCCGCGCGCGACCTTCACGAGCAGCTCGTCGATGAGCAGCGCCGCCTCGTCGCGAAGGAGGTGCCGCCGATCCTCGGGCTGTACGGGCAACAGCGGCCACGCAAGCTTGCCGAGCGCCGCGAGGGCCTCGGGGGAGAGCGGCGACTGGGCGCCGGATGTGATCGCGTCGCTCATATCTGAACAGATGTTTAGCACGACCCGGCGTCGACATCATCGCGGACACGCGTCACCGATGGGCGAGGCGTGAGAGCACGGCCATTCGAAGCGGATCGACGATCGGGTCGTCACCCGGCGCTGGGAAGTTCTCCGCCACCCAGCGAGCACTCCAAACTCCAGCAGGCTCAGCCAGACGGTCGCTCGCCAGCGACGCATGTCGGGATCTGCCCAGCCGAGGCGCGGCAGGTACAGGAGCAGGCACAGATCCCAGGCTCTCCTCGACGCCTAATGGGTCCCGAGCCGCACATGCCGTGAAGCAAGGGTCGTGAACGACGCCGGCAGGAGAAGAGGAACGCGCACCGGAAACCCGTGGTACTTCGTGCTTTGCGAGAAGTCG
>JAEYOU010000466.1 GCA_023411405.1 Pseudomonadota bacterium
GGCGCGGGCCGCGCCCCCCGCGGCCACCGCCGCGCCGGCCGCCGCCACCCGGAAGAATCCTCTGCGGGAGATCTGCACGGTGCGCTCCTTCACTCGCGGGCGGCCGCGTGGCGGAAGCCGGCGAGGACCGCAACGCCGAGGAGGGCGACGAAGAAGGCGAGGATCATGGGGTACGTCCTTTCTCGGGCGTGGCGTGGTCCGGGTCCGGAGGGGTGAGCCCGTCGACGAGCTCGTCCACGAGCTGACCTTCGAGCGCGGCCTGCTCCACCCGCGCGCGCGCTTCCTGGAAGGCGAGGCAGCCCTGGAACGCGCAGTTGGTCTCGCAGGAGCTGCCGGAGACGAGCTCGGAGCGCGGCACGAGCTTCTTCACCGGCGAGGCCCGGCAGAACACCATCCGCACTTCCTTCAGGTAGGGGCAGCTCATGGTCGTCCGTCCCGACGATCTCTAGGGCAAGCCTCGGGCCACCCCGTTCGCGTGAGGTGTCGGACTGTAGATCTCTCCGGAAATCGACCCGTTGGAAGATCGACCTCGACCGGGCGCAGGCCGGGACGCCGGCGTCGCCAGCAGGCGAACGCGGTACCTCTCAGCACGTCGGAGCGGACGCTGGGTCGGTTCTGCGATTTTCAGCCTGGAACATCAGGGCGTTGCGAGCCGCGTCCGGGTACCGTCGAAGAACTCGACACCGTTGCAGCACTCGACACTCACCTACCGGTCACCGGAATTCTCCTCACCATCCCGGCGGATGCCCCACTTCTTCATCTTGTTGTACAGGGTCACCCGGTCGATCCCCAGGATGCGGGCGGACTGGCTGACGTTGCCGCCCGTGTGGGATAGGACCGCCGCCACGTGGCGCCGCTCCACCTCCTCCAGGGACGAGAGCGGACCCGCCTTGGCCGGAGCTCCACCGTCGGCTCGGACCGGGAGGCCGAGATCCGGGAGCTGGATGATGGTCCCGGCGCACACGACCGCTCCCCGCTCCAGCACGTTGCGCAGCTCCCGGACGTTGCCCGGCCAGTCGTGCGCGAGGAGGGCGTTCATCGCCTCGGTCGAGACCCCCTCGAGCGGCTTCTTCATCTCCGCCGAGAGCCGCTCGAGGAAGCTGTCCACGAGGAGGGGGACGTCCTCGCGCCGCTGGCGGAGCGGCGGGAGGACGATCGGGATGACGTTGAGCCGGTAGAACAGGTCCTCGCGGAAGCGGCCCTCCTGGACCGCCTTCTTGAGGTCGCGGTTCGTGGCGGCGACGATCCGCACGTCGACCTCGACGGAGGCGTTGCCGCCCAGCCGGTGGAACTTCCGCTCCTCGAGGACGCGCAGGAGGTCGAGCTGGAGCTTCGGCCCGACGTCGCCGACCTCGTCGAGGAAGAGCGTGCCGCCGTCGGCGGCCTCGAACTTGCCCTTCCGCCGCGCGAACGCGCCGGTGAACGCGCCCTTCTCGTGCCCGAAGAGCTCGGACTCGAGCAGGCTCTCGGTGAGCGCGGCGCACGAGACGGCGACGAACGGACCCTGCGCCCGCGGGCTCTCCTGGTGGACGGCGCGCGCCAGCACCTCCTTGCCGCTGCCGGACTCGCCCAGGACGAGGATGGTCGAGCTCGACCGCGCCGCCGTGCGCGCCAGCTCGAAGATGGACTGCATGGCCGGGCTCTTCGAGACGAGGTCGCGGAACCGGTACTCCTGCTTGAGCGCCTGGCGCAAGACGGCGTTCTCCCGGAGGAGCGCCTGCTGCGCGACGATCTTCTGCATCATCAGCGACAGCTCCTCGGGATCGAACGGCTTCACGAGGTAGTCGTAGGCCCCGAGCTTCATCGCGCCGACCGCGGTGTCCACCGTGGCGTACGCCGTCATCATGACCACCGCGAGCTCCGGCGATCGCTTCTTGGCCTGCTCCAGGACCTGCATGCCGTCGATGCCCGGCATCTTGAGATCGACGATCAGGATCGACCACGGCTCGGCCTCGAGCCGCTGGAGCGCGGTCGCGCCGTCCGGCGCCGTGGCGACGAAGTACCCGTCCTTCTCCAGCCAGCCGCCGAGCGACTCACGGACGATCTCCTCGTCGTCGACCACCAGGATGCGCGTCCTCTCGTTCGACATGCCTACGCTCCTCGGCTCGTGATGCGGGTGCGACAGTCGCTGCACAACCCCGCGCCCTTCTCGTCCACGTCGCGCACGCTGGAGGACCGACCCATCACGCACCCCGCCGTCTGGCAGTGGCGCAGGCCGAAGCAGTGGCCGAGCTCGTGGACCGCCTCCTTGGCGAGCCGCTCCCGCACGACGCGGGGGCCGAACAGGTCCAGCTCGTCGCCGAGGCGCGCGGTGGAGATCACGGCCGCCGCGCCCCCGAGCTGCGCCTCGCCGAAGACGTACGTGAGGATGGGGATGAAGAGGTCCCGATCGGTGACGCCGAGGACCTTCCCGCCCTCCGGCGCGAGCGGCAGCAGCCACTTCAGGATCTCGCCCGAGGAGTGCTGGTTCCGGCGCGGGTCGAACGCGTGCCGCGGGGCCCCCGGGGCCTCGAACGTCTCCACCGCCGCGCGGAACGCCCGCGCGACGTGCTTCCCGACGTGGCCGAGCAACGCCCGGTCCGGCGGGCCCTCTCCCACCCAGCCGATGCGGATCGGCCCCATTCATCCCCGCGCCTTCTCGCCGTCCCGCGCGCCCGTTCCCGGGGCCGGGCCATCCCCCCCCGGCGCGACCGTCGGGATCCGGATGACGACCTCGGTCCCCCTCCCCGGCTCGCTGCGGATGTCGATGGTCCCGCCGTGCCGCTCGACGATGCCGTAGACGACCGAGAGCCCGAGCCCGGTCCCCTTCTCCTTCGTCGTGAAGAACGGGTCGAAGATCTTCGGGAGGACCTCCTTCGGGATGCCGGGTCCGTCGTCGCGGAAGACGAGCTCCACGTACCGGCCGCCGGGCGCGACGCGGGTCTCCACCCAGATGCGGCCGCCGCGCGGCAGCGCGTCGCGGGCGTTCATCACCACGTTGACGCACGCCTGGCGGAGCTGCCCGAAGTCGGCCTGCACCGGCGGGAGGGGGACGAGCTGCTTCGCCAGCGTCAGGTCGTTGAGCTGGATGGGGTTCGCGAGGAGCTGCAGCGCCTCCTCGACGGCGGCGTTCACGTCCACGTCCTTCACCGTGAGCGGCCGCTCGCGCGCGAAGTCGAGCAGGTTGCGGACGATGGCGGTGCACCGCTCGGTCTCTCGCTGCACGAGGTGCAGGTTCTTCACGAGCGTCTTCCGGGTCGCCTCGTCGGGCGCGCCCTGGTCCAGCGTGCGGACCATGAGCTTCGCGAACGTGAGGATGCCGGCGAGCGGGTTGTTGATCTCGTGGGCGATGGAGGCCGACAGGCGCCCCAGGGAGGAGAGCTTCTCCGAGCGCACCAGCTGGTCCTGCGCGGCCCGGAGCGCCGCGGTCCGCTCGTGCACCTGGCGCTCGAGGTCCGCCATGAGCGCGTGGAGATCGTTGCGCGCGTGGCGGAGCGAGGAGGTCATCTCGTTGAAGGAGGTCGCGAGCGCCCCCAGCTCGCCGCTCCAGGTCACGGGGATCTCGGTCTCGAACTCCCGGCTCGCGACGCGCCGCGTGGCCTGGACGAGCGCCGCCACCGGGCGGACGAGCTGCCGGCGGGCCACCCAGCCGACGAGGAGCCCGAGCAGCACCGCGGCCACGGCCGCGCCGCCCAGCGCCCGCCGGCGAAACCCCGAGGTGTCGCGGTCGAGCCGCTCCAGCGAGATGCCGACGTCGAGCACCCCGAGCACGGACCGCTCCGCCGGATGCGCGTGGCACTCGCTCGTCGAGCAGGAGGCCTCGTTCTTGAACGGCGTGAGGAAGCCGAGCGCGCGGTGCCCGTCGGCGGTCGCGTAGACGCGCTTGCGCTGATCCAGCTCGAGCGAGGCGCGCGGCGTGCCGCTCTCGTGGCACGCCCAGCAGCCCTCGCTGCGGACGTCGATGCGGGTGCCCACCTCTCCGGGAGCGGTGGAGAAGGTCACCTTGCCCGACTCGTTCGTCAGCCGGATGCGCTCGATCCCCGGCTGGCGCGCGATGTCCTCCATGATGGCGTACGCGTCCTGGCGCCGATCCTGGAGCATGGCGCGGTGCATGGAGTTGTGGATGGTCTGGGTGACCAGGTCCGACTCCTCGATCACCTGACCGAGCAGGTGCTGCTGCACCGCCACGGCCGCGAGGAAGATCGCGACCATCGTGACGAACGCCACGAGCCCGGTCGCCGCGAGGATGCGGGTCGAGAGCCGCTGGTGCCAGGGGATGTCGAGCCTGGGGGGGGGGAACCGCGTGGGCTCGGGAGGACCGCTCCCACCGGGGGGCGCGGCGGGCGATCCGTCGGAGAGGCTGGCCGGCTCGGCCATTCTTGCTTCCTCGCTGGAACCCCTCGATTCCACGGCATTCGTACGCCCTGGCGACCTCAGGCTTCCTTGATCGTGATCAGGCGTGCTGCATTTCTCGCCGGTTCATCATCGAGGAATTCAGCGCCGGACGGCAACCCGGGGGAGGCTGGCAGATTGCGTCATCGCCAGGGCCTGTTAGCTTGTCCGGCTCCATGTCCCACCCCCGAGCCATCCTCCTCGTCCAGTGCGCGGACCGCCCCGGGCTGGTCGCCGCCATGTCGTCGTTCCTCTTCCGGCATGGCGCCAACATCACGGACTTCGATCAACATACCTCTGAGGCGGGGGGGCAGATGAAGCCTGCCCCCCCGGGCCCCCCGCTCGCTCCGGGCCAGGCTGCGACGCCTGGCCCTGCGCTCGCAGCGCAGGGAGCGCAGGGAGCGCAGGGAGCGCAGGCTGGGACTTACTTCTGCCGCGTCGAGTTCCAGACCGACCGGCTGGATCTCCCGCTGGCCGACCTCGAGAAGGCGTTCGAGTTCGACGTCGCGCGCCCCTGCCAGATGACGTGGCGGCTCACGCTCTCCGACAAGCGGAAGAAGGTCGCCCTGCTGGTCTCGAAGCACGATCACGCGCTGCTCGAGCTGCTCTGGTCCTGGAAGCGCGGCGATCTGCGGGCCGACGTGACCACCGTCGTCTCGAACCATCCCGACCTGCGCGAGGCGGTCGCGGCCTTCGGCGTTCCGTTCGTGCACGTTCCCAACTCGGCGGCCAGCCGCCCCGAGGCCGAGAGCCGCATGGCCGAGGTCATCGGCCAGGTCGACCTCGTCGTCCTCGCCCGCTACATGCAGATCGTCTCGCCGGAGTTCATCGCGCGGTGGCCGGAGCGGATCATCAACATCCACCACTCCTTCCTGCCGGCGTTCGTCGGCGCCGATCCGTACCGGCAGGCCTACGAGCGCGGCGTGAAGGTCGTCGGCGCCACCGCCCACTACGTGACCGCCGAGCTGGACGCGGGGCCGATCATCGAGCAGGACGTCGCCCGCGTCTCGCATCGGGACTCGGTCGAGTCGCTCAAGTCGCTGGGCCGAGATCTCGAGCGGCGCGTGCTCGCGCGGGCCGTCCGCTGGCACTGCGAGGACCGGGTCCTCGTGCACGGCAACAAGACGGTCGTGTTCAGTTGATGCGGTATCGAGCGCTGCGGTCTCCGCCGCCGCGCGACTACGCGCGAGGCCGCGCCGCGGGCTTCGCGGCCTCGCGCTCGCCGCCCACCTGATCCGAGAGCGCCCGCTCCACCTGCTCCTCCGGCAGCTTCGGCGCCTCGGCGGCCGCCTTCTCCTGCGCCGCGGACCGGTCGGGGAAGAGCACGGAGGCGAGCACCGAGCCTCCGAGCAACGCCGCGATCACCAGGAGCGAGACGACGATCGGGATCTTGTAAACCTCGCTCAGGAGCATCTTCGCGCCCACGAACGCGAGCACGAGCCCGAGTCCGACCTTGAGGAACCGGAACGCGCCCAGCATGCCCGCGAGCAGGAAGTAGAGCGCGCGCAGGCCGAGGATCGCGAAGATGTTGGACGTGAAGACGATGAACGGGTCCGCGGTGATCGCGAAGATGGCCGGGATCGAGTCGACCGCGAACACGATGTCGGTGGCCTCGATCGCCACCAGGACCGCGAGCAAGGGCGTCGCGAGCCAGCGCCCGCCCTCCCGGACGAGGAAGTGGCTGCCGCGGTAGTCCGGGACGGCCGGGACCACGCGACGGAAGATCCGGAGGACCGGGTTCTTCTCCGGGTGCTGCTCCTCGTCGGCGTGCGCCAGGAGCTTGATGCCGGTGAACACGAGGAACGCGCCGAAGATGTAGATGACCCAGTGGAACGACTGGATGAGCGCCGCCCCCGCGAAGATGAACGCGGCCCGCATGATCAGGGCGCCGAGGATGCCCCAGAACAGCACGCGGTGCTGCAGGGCGCGCGGCACGGAGAAGTAGGAGAAGAGGACGAGGAAGACGAAGAGGTTGTCGACCGAGAGCGCCTTCTCGATCAGGTAGCCGGTCAGGAACTCGAGCGCCCGCACCGGGCCGAACCAGTGGTACACGCCGAGGTTGAAGACGAGCGCCAGGCTGATCCAGACGAGCGACCAGATCAGCGCCTCGCGCGGCCGGATGACGTGCTCCTTGCGGTGGAACACCCCGAGATCGAGCGCCAGCATCGCCAGCACGAACACGAGGAAACCGATCCACAGGGCGGGGGTGCCGATGCTCTGGATGAGGGCCATTCCGGTTCCGGGCTCCGGGCGAGAGGTCGAGCGGTTCGAGGCGCGTGTCCGCGGCCGGGCAGCCTACGTCGGCCGGCGGCGGCCACACCAACATTGTGTCCGCGACCCCCGGTCGAGGCTCGGCTGGCCGGAAGGGCGCCGGGGACGCACGCGCACGTTACCACCGCGCCGGCAGCGCCCCGCCGCGGCACCGAGCCTCATCCGCCCGCCCAGCGGACCGGCGAGCCGTCCGGTGCGCGGCGGTCATGCGCAGGTTCCAGGGACGAAAGGAGGCCGAACGTGAACCGCGACAAGATCAAAGGGACGATCGACGAGGTGAAGGGGAACGTGAAGAAGCGGATCGGCGGGGCGACCGAGGACCCCGGCACGCAGGCCGAAGGCTGGGCCGAGGAGAAGAAGGGCCAGGTCCAGAAGAAGATCGGCGACCTCGAGGACGAGTCGGCGCGCCGTCGCGACCGCGACGAAGAGTGAAACACCTCGACGAGCGAGGTGGAGGCGGTCTCCGCCTCGCTCGTCACCCCTGCACGGTCGCCTAGTGGGCGACGTTGCCGCCGCCACGGCGGTCGTTCGCGAAGGCTCCCGCGAACGTGCGCGGCTCCTCCTGCACGCGGAAGAGCGGGCACTTCTCGCAGGACCAGCTGTCCCAGTCCAGCTTCACCGCCACGTCGAGGCAACCGTCGTAGTGGAAGCAGTACAGGTTCCGGTGGCCGGAGACCGTGGCCTCGGAGCGGATGAGGGTGGCGAGCGGTGTTGGATTGGGCTGGGTGTGCACCTTCGACTCCCCGGATGAAATTGCGCGGCTTGGAGGTGGGAACAGGCAAGCGAGCGGCGCATTCCCTGCCCTGCGATCTTCCAACCCTCGAACCACGGCCCCTCGCCGACCCGGGAAGCGCCCGGGCTCGTTCCTCGGCGACGGACCGAATCGTTACAGCACGATATAACAACCCTTCCCTGGCCCCGCCGCGGCGCGGCGACGCGCGCCAGGGCCTCGACCATAGGCACGGGGTGCGCACCCGTCAGGCCACCCGCTCCCCCAGCGACAACGTACCGCACCATGGCGACTGACCGTGAAACTGCGGCCGGTGGCGGCCCTGCCGGGATCACCGTCGGTCAAGCGACGTTGAGACGCAGGCTCGCCTGCACTCCCGGTCGCTCGCGCGCGGCCGAACGGAGCCGTCGGATCCCCCGGGCCCTCGGCCGGTTCCGGTGCGCGGGCAAGCGCGGCGCTCGCGCCGCCGAGACCCGGTCCCAGCCGAGGACCGCCGAGCGGGGCTGGCGCGAGCCGACCCGGCGGGCGTTATGTCGCTGCGGTGGCTGCCGGTGGATACCCGGCCGGAGGACCGCATGGCGCGAACCTGGGCGATGGACTCGACGGTGACGCTGAACGGCGGCGTGAAGATGCCCGTCCTGGGCCTGGGAGTCTGGCAGACGGCGGTCGGCCCTGCGACGCGGACCGCGGTCCGGGCCGCCCTCGACGCCGGATACCGGCTTCTGGACACCGCGCGGGTGTACCAGAACGAGGCGGACGTGGGCGCCGCGCTCCGGGAGAGCGGCGTGCCGCGCGACGAGGTCTTCGTCACCACCAAGCTCTGGAACAGCGATCACGGCTACGACCGCACGCTGCGCGCGTGTGACCAGAGCCTGGCGCGGCTGGGGCTCGCCCACGTGGACCTGTACCTCGTCCACTGGCCGGCGCCCGGCCGCCGCGAGACCTGGAGGGCGATGGAGCGCCTCCTCGCCGACGGGAAGGCGCGCGCCATCGGCGTCTCCAACTACACGATCCGGCACCTCGACGAGCTGCTGGGCGAGTGCCGCATCGCACCCTGCGTGAACCAGGTGGAGTTTCACCCCTTCCTCTTCCAGCGCGATCTGCTCGAGCACTGCCGCGCCCACCGGATCCAGCTCGAGGCCTACGGCCCGCTCGTCCGGGGGCAGCGCATGGATCACCCGGCGATCGCGCGGGTGGCGCGCAAGCACGTGCGCACGCCGGCCCAGGTGCTCGTTCGATGGGGGATCGAGCACGAGGTGGTGACGATCCCGAAGTCGGCGCGGCCCGAGCGGATCCGCGAGAACGCCGACGTGTTCGGCTTCGCCCTCGACGCGGAGGATCTCGCCGCGCTCGACGGGCTCGACGAGGGGCACCGGACCGCCTGGGACCCGACCGACGCGGCGTGACACCTCACCCGTGCACGGCCGCGCCGAAGGCCCGCGCCCACGCCAGCTCCTCCTCCGCGAGCGGTCCCCGCTCCACGGCGGCGAGGTTCTCGCGGAGCTCGGCCACGTTGCGCGGACCCGTGAGCACGACGTCCACGTGGGGGCTCGTGAGGCAGAACCGGTAGCACTCCCCGGCGGTCATGGCCCGGTCGCTCCACCCGCGCGGCGCGCGCAGCAGCCGGCGCCAGGAGGTGGCGGTGTACGCCACCACCGCCGGCCGCCGGCGCGCGAGGTGCGGGAAGACGTCGCGCTCCGCGCCGGGGTGCGCCGCGTTGTAGCGGATCATGAGGAGATCGAGGATCGAGTCCGCCGCGAGCCGGCCCGCGCGCGGGCGGTCGTGGATCGACGCGCCGATCGCCCGGACCTTGCCCTCCTCGCGCAGCCGCACCAGCTCCGCCTGGACCGCGCCGGTGAACGCCGACATCTTCCCGAGCCAGTAGAGCTGGACGACGTCCACGTAGTCGACGTCGAGACGGCGGAGGACCCCTTCGACGCGCCGCCGGAACATGCCCGGGAGGTACCCGAGCGGCGGCCCGGCCGCGATCACGTACCGCTCCCGGTCGCGCCGGAGCGCCTCTCGGAGCGGCGCGGGCGGAGTCCGGGAGCTCAGGAATACGTACTGCACGCGCTCCAGCGCCTCGCGCCACCCCGCCTCGTCGAGGCCGAACGATCCCGAGAGGCCGAGCCGGTAGAGGCGCTTGCCGAGCGCGGGGACGTCGCGGTGAAGGAGGTCGGGGGTGGGCATGCGGGGATCCTCCCGCACCACGAGTGCGCGCGCAATCTCGTTCGTCGCCGCCGCGCGCGGGCCCCTACCCCTTCAACGCCGCCCCGACGATCGCCCGGGCTTCGTCCAGGATCTGCGCCAGGTGCTCGTCGCTCCGGAAGCTCTCCGCGTAGATCTTGTAGACGTCCTCGGTGCCGGAGGGCCGCGCCGCGAACCAGCCCTCGGCGGTCGCGACCTTGAGGCCGCCGATCTCGGCCCCGTTGCCCGGGGCGCGGGTGATGCGGGCGGTGATCGGATCGCCCGCGAGCGTGGTCGCCTTCACCTGCTCCGGCGCGAGCGCCTTCAGGATCTTCTTCTCGGCGGGCGTCGCCGGCGCGTCCACCCGCGCGTAGCGCGGCGCCCCCAGCTCCGCCGTCAGCTCCCGGTGCAGCTCGCCCAGGTCCTTCTCCAGGCGCGCCTGGATCTCCACCGCGAGCAGGTCCATGACGATGCCGTCCTTGTCGGTCGTCCACGTCGTCCCGTCGCGGCGCAGGAAGCTCGCGCCGGCGCTCTCCTCCCCGGCGAAGCCGATCGAGCCCTCGAGCAGCCCCGGCACGAACCACTTGAAGCCCACCGGCACCTCGAGCTGCCGCCGCCGGTGCGAGGCCGCGACCCGGTCGATGAGCGAGGACGAGACGAGCGTCTTGCCGACCGCGGCCGTCGGCGACCAGCCGGGCCGGGCGCCCCCGTAGAGGTAGTCGATCGCCGCCGCGAGGTAGTGGTTGGGGTTCATGAGGCCCGCGTCCGGCGTGACGATGCCGTGCCGGTCGGAGTCGGCGTCGTTGCCGGTGGCGATGTCGAACGGCGCGGTCCCGTCCGGCCCCGGGCGCATCCGCTCGAGCAGCGAGGCCATCGCGGGCGGCGAGGAGCAGTCCATGCGGATCTTGCCGTCCCAGTCGAGCGTCATGAACGCCCAGCGCGGGTCGACGTCGGGGTTGACGACGGTGAGGTCGAGCCC
>JAEYOU010000531.1 GCA_023411405.1 Pseudomonadota bacterium
GAGGACGAGGTGGCGCGGGCGCCAGCCGGTGCGGGGCGTCGCCGCACCGCTCTCCTCGGCGGCGGCGAGGAAGGCGTGGCGGACGAACGGGCTCGCCTCGTCCGGCTCGTGGGCGAAGAGCCCGTCCCAGGCCTCGGCGGGGAGCTCGGCGATCGAGGAGTGGACCGTCAGCGACGCGCGCGCCACGCCCAGGTTCTAGCGGGCGTGCCGGCGCTCGCAACTGCAGCGCTTCAGCCTCGCGCGGACGCCGGCAGCACGCCCACCGTCGGCGGGCGCTCGACGATCCGGGCGGGCGGGCTCAGCGGGAGGAGCACGCGCGCGACGGTCCCCACCCCCTCGCGCGACTCGATCCGGATCTCGCCGCCCATCCGCTGGACGATCCCCTGGCAGATGTAGAGGCCGAGCCCCGTGCCCTCGCCCTGCGGCTGCGTGGTGAAGAAGGGGTCGAAGATGTTCGCGAGGAGGCCCTCGGCGATGCCCACGCCCTCGTCGCGCACCGTCACCTGCACGCCGCCGGCGCCGGCCGGATCGATCGCGACGTGAATGCGGCGGCGCTCGGGGTCGACGTTGCCGAGCGCGCGGCCTGCGTTGGCGAGTAGGTTCACGAACACCTGGGACAGCAGGCCGGAGTTCGCACGCACCACGGGGATCTTGTGGAACGCCTCGTCGACCTTCGTCTCGGTGGGGAAGGACGGGCCCGCCATCCGCAGCGCGAACCGGACCACGTCCTCGAGCACCACGCTCTCCACGCCCGAGCGATCCGGGCGGCTGAAGGTGGTGAGGTCCTGCACGATCTGCTGGATGCGCTTCCCGCCGGCGCGCGCCTCGTCCACGGCCTCGCGCAGCTCCCGGGCGAGGTCGGCCGTGCCGCGCGCGGGCTGCGCCTCGTGCGCCTCCGCGAGCTGCTCGTCGAGGTGCCCGAGGCTGGCGAGCACGTAGGAGAGCGGGTTGTTGATCTCGTGCGCCACGCCGGCGACGAGGCGGCCGAGGGCCTCCAGCTTCTGCGCGTGCTGCAGCCGGCGCTCGAGCTCGACCCGCTCGTTCATCTGCACCTCGAGCCGGGCGTTCGCCTCCTCCAGCTCGCACGTGCGCTCCTTCACGAGTCGGTCGAGCTCGTCGCGCGACCGCTCGGCGGCCCGCGCGAGGTTCCACTTCTCGGTGAGCGCCATCGCGATCTGCCGGACGGCGGTGGACTCGAAGGGCTTGCCGAGGACCAGGAACTGCCCCGGCCGCGTCAGCTTCTCGAGCATCTGCTGCCAGGTGTAGTCGGAGTAGGCCGTGCAGATCGCGATCTCGAGCCTCGGATCGAGATCCCAGAGCCGGATGACCGTCTCGACGCCGTCCAGGCCGGGGGGCATCCGGACGTCGACGAACGCCATCGCGTACGGCTGGTCCTTGGCCAGGGCCTCCCTGGCCATGGCGATGCCCTCGAGCCCCTGCGCCGCGAACCCGAGCTCGAACCGCGGGAGCGTCCGCGCCGGCGCCGAGCTGCCGAACAGGTTCTGCTCGAGCTCGGCGAGGCCGCCACCGTCGGACGTCCCACCGATGATCTTGGCGAAGTCCGCCCGGATCGACGCCATGTCGTCGATCACGAGGATTCTGCGGTTCTCGGCGCTCACCTCGTTGTCTCCACGAACTCTCCGTTCCGCACTATCCGAGGGTAGTGCACCGGAGCGCAAGTCGCCGGGTCCGGTGCGGTGGGACGCGTGGGTCCGCCCGAGGCGCTGGGGCGTGCACGACCCGGGCGGGGGACCCGGGGACGGCGGTCCAAGTTCCCGGAACTGCGGGTCCAAAGCCATCTGTCCAGCGGGCGCAGGCCGTGCACAATGGGGAACGTGCCGCAAGGCCCGCGCCAGCGCCCGAGCATCGGGTTCCTCCTCGACAACCTGTTCGACGGGTTCGAGGAGCGGCTCTGGACGAGCATCGTCGGCGCCGCCCGCGAGCTGGACGCGAGCCTCGTGTGCGTCCTGGGCGGATCGCTGCGGCCGGAGGGGGACCTCCGGGACGCCTGGGCCCGCAACGCGCTCTTCGACCTCGTCACCCCGGAGAACTTCGACGGCCTCATCACGCTCTCCGCGTCGATCGGCATCTTCCTCGCCGAGCCGGAGATGGAGCGCTTCCTCTCCCGGTTCGCGCCGCTGCCGATCGTCCACCTCTGCCGCGAGATGAAGAGCGGGCCGAGCCTGGTGGTGGACAACGCGGCGGGGATCGCCGCGCTCATGGACCACCTCGTGGGACACCACGGGCGGCAGCGCGTCGCGTTCATCCGCGGCCCCGCGACGAGCGCCGACGCGGAGGAGCGCTACGGGGCGTACCGGGCGGCGCTCGAGCGTCATCGCCTCCCGTTCGACCCCGCGTACGTGTTCGACGGCGACTACCAGCGGAGCTCCGGGATCCGCGCGATCCAGGCCTTCTGGGACGAGCGCCGGATCCGGCCGGACGCGATCGTGGCCGCGAACGACCTCATGGCGCTGTTCGCCATCACCGAGCTCGGCCGCCGGGGCATCGACGTACCGATCGAGGTGGCGGTGGCCGGCTTCGACGACGTCGCGGCCGCGAGCAGCGCGCTCCCCTCGCTGACCACCGTGCGCCAGCCGCTCGAGGAGATCGGGCGGACCGCGGTGCTCCGCATGCTCGCCATGCTCCGCGGCGAGCCCGTCCCCAAGCTCGAGACGCTCCCCGCGCAGCTCGTCGTGCGCCGGTCCTGCGGGTGCCTCCCGGTCCTCGGGCGGTGGCGCGCGCAGGAGGTGCAGGGCGAGGCGCGGAGCCCGCGCCCGGAGCTCGCCGCCGTGCTGGAGCAGGCCGCGCCGGAGCTCTCGCACCGGCTCGGGCGGGGGAGCTGGGCGCGGGAGCTGGCGCGGGCCTTCCAGGAGAGCGCCGGCGGCACGCCCGACGTCCTCCTCGAGGCGCTCGAGGACGTCCTCCTCCGCGGCATGGACGCGGGCGTGGACCCGATGCGCTTCTACGACGTGGTCCACGCGATGCTGCGCCACGCGCGCGTGCAAGAGGGCCGGGGCGAGCACCTCGCCGTCCTGGCCGAGTCGTGCGCGCAGCTCGTCGGCACCATGGCCTCCCAGGCCCGGACCGGCGAGCGCATCCAGGCGACGGAGGAGACCAAGATCCTCCAGCACATCTTCCTGCCGGTGTACCTCACCGGCGAGAGCTTCCTGCAGGTCCTCCGGGACGAGCTGCCGACCCTCGGGCTCCGGCGGTTCTTCCTCTGCTTCTTCACCGATCCCCAGGGCCGCGAGGCCGAGCTCGGGATGCACTACGACCTCGAGCACCACCTGCCGCTGGCGCCGGCCGGCGGCCGCTTCCCGTCCACGCGCCTCCTCCCCGGCGGCCTCCGGCCCGGCGTCCGGCACGCGGACGTCGTCCTCCCGCTCCACCACAACCGGGAGCGGATCGGCTACGCCGTCTGCGACATCGGCCCGATGAGCCCCGGCGTGTACGAGTCGCTCTCCACGCAGGTGAGCTCCGTCCTGAAGTTCGCCTCGCTGGTGAAGGAGGTCCGCCGCCAGGCGACGGTGCTCGAGGAGAAGGTCGAGGAGCGCACGCGCGAGCTGCGCGAGGCCCAGCGCCAGCTCCTCGAGACCGCCCACCAGGCCGGCATGGCGGAGGTGGCCGTCGGCGTCCTCCACAACGTCGGCAACCTGCTGAACAGCGTGAGCGTCTGCGCGGAGGAGATCGCCTCCCGCGTCGACAGCTCGCACGCGGAGGGGCTCCGCAAGGGGCTGGAGCTCCTGTTCGAGCACCGGGGCGACCTGGTCGGCTTCTTCTCCGCGGACCCCCGGGCGACGCTCCTCCCCGACTACCTGGACCGGGTGTCGGACGGGCTGGCGCAGGACCGGCTCCGGTCGCGCGAGGAGGCGCAGCAGCTCCTGGAGAAGATCGCCGTCATCCGCGACACGATCCGCGCCCTCCAGGACCTCGCCCGCCACGGCCGGCAGGCGGTCCTGCGCGAGCACGTCGAGATCGCCGGGCTGGTCGAGGCCGCCATCGAGATCCAGCGGCCGCTGCTCCTCCGCCACGGCGTCGAGCTCCGCCGCGAGTTCGAGCGGCCGATGCCGGGGGTGGTGACGGAGCGGGCGAAGCTGATACACGTGCTCGTGAACCTGGTGAAGAACGCGGTGGAGGCGATGCGGAGCAGGCCAGAGGGCGAGCGCGTGCTCACGGTCGGCGGCCGGCTCGACGAGGGCGGCTGGGTCCGGATCACGGTGGCCGACTCCGGCGAGGGGATCGCCCCCGAGAACCTCGACCGCATCTTCTCGTTCGGCTTCACCACCAAGAGCGACGGCCACGGGTTCGGGCTCCACTCCTGCGCCCTGCACGCCCGGCAGCTCGGCGGGGCGCTGTACGCCTCGAGCGAGGGCGTCGGCCGGGGCGCAACCTTCGCGCTCGTCCTCCCGCAGGAGCCCGCCGCCGGATGAGCGCGCCGGCGCAGCGCCCCACGATCGGGCTCCTCCTGAACAGCCTCTTCGACGGCTTCGAGGAGACGATCTGGACGAGCGTCGTGGACTCCGCGGCGGAGTTCGACGCGAACCTCGTCTGCTTCCTGGGCGGGGCGATGGGCGCCCGCTCCCCGAGCATCGACATCGTCGAGCTGATCGACCGCCGCAACGTCGAAGGCCTGGTCGTGGTCTCGGGATCGGTCGGCTGGATCTCCGGGACCGAGCACGTCGCCGAGCGGGTCCGCCGGGAGATCGGGATCCCCGCCGTCAGCCTGAGCGAGCGCGCGGGCCAGGTCCCCACGCTGCTCGTGGACAACGCGGCGGGGATCTCCGCCGTCGTCGAGCATCTCGTGCGGGGCCACGGACGGCGGCGCGTCGCCTTCGTGGGTGGGCCGCCCGCGAACTCCGACGCGGCCGCGCGCCTCGGCGCGTACCAGGCGGCGCTCACCCGCCTCGGCCTGCCGCACGATCCGCGGCTCGTGCTGGAGGGCGACTTCGGGCGGGACTCCGGCTTCCGCGCCGCGCGGCAGCTCCTCGCGTCGGGGCTCGCCTTCGACGCGCTGGTGGGCGCCAACGACGCGATGGCCCTCGCGGCGCTGGAGGAGCTGCAGCGCAGCGGCCGCACGGTCCCGGGCGACGTCGCGGTGGCCGGCTTCGACGACATCATCGACGCGCCGAGCATCGGCCTCACCACCGTGCGCCAGCCGCTCCGCGAGATGTCGCGCGAGGCGGTCCGGACCGTGCTCGCCCAGATCCGCGGCGCGCCGGTGCCCGCGGAAGCCTTCTTCCCCGCGCGCCTGGTGGTCCGGCGCACCTGCGGGTGCGCGACCGCCAACGCCGTGACCTGGTTCCCCGCCCCCGCGTCCGAGCTCGCCGCCGGCCCCGCCCCGCTGGCGGCCGAGCTGGAGCGGCAGTTCCCCGATCTCGGCGCGCGGGTCGGCCTCCCGGCCTGGGCTGCGGAGCTCGCCGCCGCCGCCGTGGTGGACGGCCCGATCACTCCCGAGCACCCCTTCCTCGCCGCGCTCGGGCGGCTCCTCGGCCGCGGCCTCCCCCACGTCCCCGACCCCGCGGACTGGTTCCAGGTGGTGCGGGCCGCG
>JAEYOU010000553.1 GCA_023411405.1 Pseudomonadota bacterium
GTCCTGCGCCGCCGCGCGCCGGCCGCGCCGCCGGGCGCGCCCCGCCGCGAGGTCTGGGTCTTCGGCCGGTACGAGCGGCTCTGGCACTGGACCATGGCCGCCTCGGGCGTGGGCCTCATCGCCACCGGGCTCGTCCTCCGCGGCGGCGCGGGCGCCGGGCTCGCGGCGACGGTGGCGATCCACAACGTCCTCGCGGTGGTGCTGATCGCGAACGCCTCGCTCTCGCTCTTCTGGCACGTCACCACCGCCGCGATCCGCTCCTTCCTGCCGGCGCCGCGCGGCCTGCTCGGCCGGATCCTCGCGCACCTCGAGTGGCAGACGCGCGGGATCTTCCGCGGCCACCCGCACCCGGAGCAGCCGGAGGGGCAGAAGCTCAACCCGCTCCAGCAGCTCACGTACCTCGCGCTCCTCAACCTGCTGTTCCCGGCCCAGATCGCGACGGGCGTCGCCATCTGGGCGGTGGGGCACTGGCCGTCCGTCGCGGAGGCCGTGGGCGGGCTCTCGGTGGTCGCCCCGGTCCACGCGCTCGGCTCGTGGCTCTTCCTCTCGTTCTTCACGCTGCACGTCTACCTCGTCACCACCGGGCCGACCGTCGGCGCGCACCTGCGCGCGATGGTCACCGGGTACCAGCGGGTCGCCTTCACGGCCTCGAAGGACGAGGCGGGCCCGCCGGAAGGAGCGACGCCGTGAGCACCCGACGTGAACCCCGCCCGTACCTGAACCCGTACCTCGCCGGCGCGCTCCTCGGCGTGGTGCTCTTCCTCGCCTTCTTCCTCACCGGCGGCGGGCTCGGCGCCTCGGGCGCGCTCTCGCACGTGATGGCGGGTGTCGCCCGGTGGCTCTCGCCCGAGCACGTCGACCGCGTCGCCTACCTCGCCGAGATGGCGGGGGGCCCGCGCAACCCCTGGCACACGTCCGGCGTGTACATGCTCGCCGGCACGGCGCTCGGAGGCCTCGCCTCGGGCCTCCTCCACCGCCGCGCGCGCGTCGAGGTCCGCAAGGGCCCGCGGATCTCGAACGGCGCGCGCCTCGCGCTCGCCTTCGGGGGCGGGCTCGTGATGGCGTACGGCGCGCGGCTCGCGCGCGGGTGCACCTCGGGGCAGGCGCTCTCCGGCGGCGCGGTCCTCTCGGTGGGGAGCTGGGCCTTCATGCTCTCCGTGTTCGCGGGCGGCTACGCGGTCGCCTGGCTCCTGCGGCGGCTCTGGACCTGAGGGAGACGCATGGCCCCGTTCGACGTCGACGCGCTCTCCGGTGTCGGGTTCGCGCTCACCTTCCTGGCCGTCGGGTTCGCCTTCGGCGCCGTGCTGGAGATGGCCGGCTTCGGCGACACGAGGAAGCTCGCCGCGCAGTTCTACCTCTCGGAGCTGACGGTCCTGAAGGTGATGTTCACGGCGATCGCCGTGGCGGCGGTGCTCCTCGCGCTCGCCGCCGGGGTCGGCCTGCTCGACATGGGCCGCGTCTTCGTGAACCCGACCTTCCTCCCGTCGCAGGTGGTGGGCGGGCTGGTGATGGGCGTCGGGTTCGTGATCGGCGGATTCTGCCCGGGGACCTCGATCGTCGCGGCCTCGACGTTCAAGCTGGACGGCGTCCTGTTCGTGCTCGGCGGCCTCGCGGGCGTGGCGCTGTTCGGCGAGAGCGTCTCGTCGTTCGCGCCGTTCTGGCTCTCCGGCGCGATGGGGCGGTTCACGCTCCCCGAGTGGCTCGGGATCTCGACCGGCCTCACCGTCCTGCTCGTGGTGCTGATGGCGCTGGGCGCGTTCGCGGCGGGCGAGGCCCTCGAGCGGCGGTTCGGTCCGGCGCGGCCGTCCGCGGAGAAGCGCCCGCGCCTCCTTCGGATCGGCGCGGCCGCGCTCATCGTCGCCGCCGCGGTGCTCGCGATCCGCGGCGACCCGACCCCGGAGCAGCGCTGGCGCTGGCAGCCGGCCGAGGTGCACCAGCGGCTCGCGGCGCGCGCGCCGTTCGTCTCGGCGGCAGAGCTCGTGGCGCGCCGCGGGGACGTCGCGCTGCGGGTGGACGTGCTCGACCTGCGCCCCGAGCGCGAGTTCAACCTGTTCCACGTCGGAGGAGCGCGGCGGATCGATCCCGCGGCGCTCGACACGCTCGCCGAGGTGCGGCGGCTCCTCGACGAGCCGCCGAGCACGATCACGTTCCTCGTGGCGAGCGGCGAGGCCGAGGCGCGCGAGGGCTGGAAGCGGCTCGCGTCGCGCGGGGTGGCGAACGTCTACGTGCTCGAGGGCGGCATCAACCGGTGGCTGGAGCTGTACCCCGTGCCGGCCTGCGTGGCCCGGCCCGCCCCGGGCGCCGGCGCGGAGGCGCTCGCCTGGCGGTTCGCCTACGCGACGGGCGACCGCCTCCCCTCGGCGCGACCCGAGCTGGCCCGCTCGCGGGCGTTCCGGATCCCGTGCGGGCCGGCGGGCCAGGCAGGGGGAGAGGGCGGCGAGCACCGCTGGCCCAGCCATCCGTACACCGAACGTGTGAAGCCTCGGGTGAGGGCAGTGGTGAAGGGCGGCTGCGGGTGATACCAAAGGACTTGTGACGGACGGCACCTCGCACGAGCCCGACCCGGCTCCGCCACCTCCGGTCGCCCCCGCCCTCCCGGTGACCCGGCGGCGCAGGCCGACGCTGCGCGAGCTGTTTCGCGTCTCGAGCCTGCTCGGCCTCGTCGGGTTCGGCGGCGGCATCTCCGTCCTGGGCGGGATGCGCTCGCTGCTGGTCGTGCGGCGGCGCTGGCTGACGGATCGCGAGTTCGTGACGACCTCGACGGTGGCGCAGATGCTCCCGGGCGGCGCGGCGGCCAACGCGCTCGCCTACACGGGGCTCCGGTTCCACGGCGCCGCGGGGGCCGTCGTCGCGTACACGGGGTTCATCGCGCCGGGCGCGGTCATCGTCACCGCGCTCGCCGCCGTCTACGTGCGGTTCGGGGTGACGCCGACCCTCCAGCCCCTCTTCGCCGGGATGAACGCGGCGGTCGTCGGCGTCATCGCCTCGATCACGCTGCAGATGGTCCGCACCGGCATCGGCCGCCCGTGGCAGATGGGCGTCGCCGCCGCGGCGCTCCTCTTCTCGCTCGGCGGCGGGGCGGCGGGAGAGGTGGCCGGCATGGGCGTCGTCGCCGGCCTCGTGTTCGACCTCGGGTCGAAGCGGTTCCGGCTGGCCCGGTTCCGGCGCGTGCGGTCACCTCCGGTGGCGCTGCCGGACGAGGGCGCGCGGCTGCAGGACGCGACGGAGCGCGCGCTGGTGCGCGCGATGGAGCGGTGGCGCGAGCGGCGCGAGCGCGAGAAGGCGCGGCGCGACGAGCGCGATCCGCCGCAGCTCCCGCTCGGCGCGCTGGCGGTCCTCTGGCTCGGGCGCGCGGGGATCGTCGGCGCCCTGGCGGGGATGGCGCTCTCGTTCGTCCGCGCCGGGCTCGGCGCGTACGGCGGCGGCTTCGCCATCATCCCGAGCCTCCAGGCGGCCGTGCTCGACCAGGGCTGGGTGACGCCGCAGCAGTTCGCCGACGCGGTGGCGATCGGGAAGGTGACGCCGGGGCCGGTCCTGCTCATGGCGACGTTCATCGGCTACGTGAAGTACGGCCTCCTGGGCGCGCTCGTCGCCACGCTGTCGATCTTCGCCGCGCCGCTCGCGATCGTGGTCACGCTCGGCGGCTGGATCGCCCGGGTCCGCTCGCGGCGGCCCGTGCGCGCCGCGCTGCGCGGCCTCACGCCGGCGGTGGTCGGGCTCATGACGGCCGCGGCGCTCACCCTCGGCTCGGGCCTCATCGGCCCGGCGGAGCTGGCGATCGCCGCGGCGACGGTCCTCACGCTCTCGCGCTTCGAGGTGAACCCGGTCTGGATCCTGTTCGTGGGCGGCGCGGCGCGGCTGGGGCTCGGCGCGTTCGGGATCTGAGGAGTAACGGCGCGCCCGCTCGCGGGTGTGATCCATCGGACGGCGCGCGTCGCGCTCCGCCGAAACCCGCACCGCTCTCCTTCCCCGTGGCTCTCACGGCGGGGGAGCGACAGGAGAGATCATGAACGGCATCTTCAAGAAGCTCGCGTTCCTGGGCGTCCTCGGGGCGCTCGCGATCCCGCTCGCGCTCCGCGCCGACACGCCGGCGCCGGGCGCGTGCCCGGGCGGCGGGCAGGCC